>JAHSRM010000112.1 GCA_021650775.1 Candidatus Benthortus lauensis | reverse complement strand
TGAAGACCATACCCGTGGACGCAGACCCCATAGAGTATGCTGTCGCCGACGCCGGAAAGCTTAGGAACCCCAGGATACTCATAATCCATGAGGGGTTCCACGAGAACGTCATCAACGGCTCCATAGTCTCCAGGGTAAATGTAATGATAGATACCATGAGGATTTTCTTGGAGAGGTTTGGGGAGCAGATGCCCGAGGAGACCAGGGAGAACATCACCCAGGGCCTAAGGCAGCTTGAGGACTTCAGGGGCAATTTCCCGGACATTCATGGAAGGATAACCCTCATGGTCTGGGCGGGGGACCAGGCTGCACCCATAATCGAGGGGATAGTCAGAAACATGGTCAATGCATTCAACATGAGGCTCATAGGCGGAAGCGAGGTCATAGAGATGAGCAACGAGGTTGTCGAGAAACGTGTCCTGAAGCCCGTGGACTACTATCTCCCAGGCCTAATCTCCGCATTCATATTCACAAACGGCGTGATTGGGCTAAGCTCCATAATCTCCGACTTCAGGAGACGGGGTGTAATCAAGAAGTTCGCCACCACGCCTCTCAGCAGGCTTGAGTGGATACTATCCAACATAGTTCTCCAGGGGTTGCTCGGCTTGATACTGACGGGCTTCATGATGGCCGTCGCCTTGCTCGTCTTCGGGGTGAAGGCAAACTTCGATGCCTTGACCATGCTCGTAATCTTCATCGGAGCCATGATGTCCTCGGGGATAGGGATGATGGTGGGAGGAGCCCTAAAGGACCCTGAGGCGGCAAGCGCCGCCGGCAACGCAATAGCTTTTCCCATGATGTTTCTCTCGGGGGCTTTCTGGCCCATAGACTTTATGCCGAGGTTCCTCCAGGAGTTGGCTTCCTTCCTCCCCTTGACCTACTTCGCCCAAGCCCTCAGGGACTCCATGATACACCTGGACTTGGCCTCAGCTCTCCTCAACCTCGGGGTGGTTGCGGCGTTCATGGCGGTCTTCATAACTATGGGCTCCCTGATGACTAGGTGGAAGGAGCCTTAGCCAATCCTCCTTGAGGCAAGCTTCTCCAAGACGAGTGCGAGTGCCTGCGTCCCCTTCTCCCCGAGGCCCTCGGCCTCCAAGGATTTAAGCAGCTCATAGACCATGCCCGCCCCCAGGAGGGGTAGGTCCAGCTCCTCACCAATCTCACGTGCAATCCTAAGGTCCTTCCTGAAGTGCGATGCCTTGAACCCTGGCTCGAAGTCCCTCTCAACAATCTTGGGCCCCAGGTTGATTAGCTGCCAGCTTGAGGCCGCTCCACCGCTCAGCACATCTATCACCTTCATGGGGTCTAGCCCGCTTGCATTGGCTAGGAGCAGGGACTCGCAGACCCCTAGGAGGGCTCCCGCTATGGCAACCTGGTTGCATATCTTGGTTGATTGGCCCGCACCGTTCCCACCCATGTAGGTTATCTTCTTCCCCAGGACGCTTAGGATGGGCTTGACCTTCTCGAAGACCTCCCTCCTGCCGCCGACCATTATCGTCAGCGTCCCCTGCTCCGCCCCTATGGTTCCACCCGAGACAGGTGCATCCAGCATCTCGATACCCCTCTCCCTAAGCCTCTCGGCAAACTCCCTCGCCTTGATGGGCGAGATGGTGGACATATCCACCACTATGAGGCCCCTCTTACCCGACTCGGCCACGCCGCCCTCGCCGAAGAGAACCTTCTCCACGTCAGGCGAGTCCGGGACCATGGTTATCAGGACATCCACCCTCTCGGCGACCTCCCTCGGAGACCAGGCAGGCTCGGCACCCTCCCTTGCAAGCTCCTCGACAGGCCCCCTACTCCTATTATGGACGACGAGGCTATACCCAGCCCTCAGAAGCCTCCTAGCCATCCTCTTACCCATCAAGCCCAGGCCCACAAACCCTACCTTCATGAACTCTGCCTATGTTTTGGAACAGATAAATTCTCAAGCTACGTTCGGTCAGGCTAGCTCACCCAGGTGGCCGAGAGGCCGAGACTTTCCCTAAGCAATTTTTATTAGGAGAACCCTTTGGATACGGTGGTGCATGAAGGTTCCCGAGACCCTGAGGACCTACTGCCCGAGGTGTCGGAGGCACACGGAGCATAAGGTTACTCTGTATAAGAAGGGGAAGGATAGGGCGCTGGCCATCGGAGCTAGGAGGCATGAGAGGGAGCTTCATGGATACGGTGGCCAGAAGTATCCCCTCCAGCGGAAGAAGGCCAAGACGACCCAGAAGCAGACCCTAAAGCTGACATGCAAGGAATGTGGATACACGATACATAAGGAGGGTATACGGATTAGGAAGCTCGAGATAGCCAGGTAGAGACCTCCCTTATCTTGGTCACCAGTATCTCCGCACCCCTCTCCAAGTATTCCTCACCCATGTTTAGCGGGGGTCTGAGGAGCAAGGTGTTCCCCGTCCTCTCGATTAGTAGCCCGACCCTGAAGCACTCCTCGACTATCTTCCTCGCAATCCTGTGGTCCGGGGTCTTCGTCTCCCTGTCCTCGACCATCTCCACGCCTATTAGGAGGCCCCTCCCCCTTACCTCGCCCACGTTCTCGCATCCATCGCACTCCTCCCTAATCCTCCTGAGCAGGCTCCTCCCCATCCTCTCAGACCTCTCGACCAGCCCCTCATCCTTGATGACCCTAAGGGTCTCGAGGGCAGCCGCCAAGGATGTTAGGCATCCACCCGAGGAAGACTCGAACTGACCTGGCTCCAAGTCCATGAAGTCTTCACGTGCGGCCAGGACCCCTATCGGGAGGCCTGAGGAGAGAGGTGGCCCGAGTAGAACTGCGTCGGCCTTGCCCCTCCAGAGTTCTATGGATGTCCATCTACCTGTCCTGGCTGGCGAGGTGTAGGTCTCGTCGGCAACCACGGGTATCCCATGCCGCCTCATCTCCCTAAGGAACCTCTCCCAGAAGTTCTCGGGAGGCACGATGACTCCGCCAAGTATCTGTATAGGCTCGAAGACCACGCAGGCAACATCCCTTGGGGGAACACTCTTATCCAGAACCCAGCCTGTCAAGTATTCGATGCATGCCTCCCCGCAGTCCTCCGGCCTCCTCTCTAAAGGACACCTATAACAGTATGGGTATGGTGCGTGATGCACGTTGAGTTTCGGTGTCTGCCTCTTCGCATCGCTTCTATGGGATGATAGTGATGAGGCTCCGAGGGTTGAGCCGTGGAATCCTCCGAGAAACCCGATTACATGCTCCCTCAAGGTATGGAGCTTGAAGACCCTTAGGGCCGCCTCCACCGCCTCCGAGCCACTATTAACGTAAAGAAACCGCACGCCTCTCTCGATTGGCAGAATCTTGGAGAGCTCCTCGCCCAGCTCCACGGCCAGCGAGCTATAGGCGTTTCTTAGGCTGAAGCTTATGGCGGAGTCCAGCTGACGTTTAACCGCCTCAACTATCCTCTCGTGGCTTCCCCCTAGTGTCAGAAGTCCTCCGCCAGAGCTGAAATCTATGAACCTGTTGCCGTTCACGTCCACCACTATCCCGTCCCTTACCTCCTTGACGGCCATGGGATAGATGCGTAGGTAGGAGCGTGAGAGCAGTGAGGAGTCCTTGGAGATTATCTCCTTGGCCTCGCCCGACCACGGGGGCGAAAGTATCTTCGGGGCATCCATAGCCTATGGTTTCCGTCGCCAGGCCTTATCCTTTTATCTCTCAATCCTTATCTCCATGTAGCTGACGTATCTCCTCCTGCCCTCATCATGCTCCAAGACATCGCTCCCTATGCTAACCTCCTTTATCCTAAGGTCGTGGTAGAAGCTCTTCCTGAGGAGCATGACCGTGTCCACGCAGTTCTTTATCCAACGCCCCCTAGCCCTTAGAACTATCTCCCTCTCCCCCCTGTTGAAGAGGGTTATACATGCCGTAACGTATCGCATCGTGTCCTTCTTACCCACTATCACCGTGGATGGATTCATGTAGGGGGCTACCTCAAGGGTGAGAGGCCCGGAAGGATAAAATCATTGCCCCCATGCATCTTACATGCTTAAATAAGAATCCTAGAGGAGGGCCGCCGCCAGGGTTAGCGTGGCAGCCGCCAGGGGGGCCGAGTAGAGTGCCGTTAGGGCGAGCCTAGCGCTTTTCTTGGATTTCTCCCAAGCCTCCTCCAGGAGCTTCTCAGAGAGCATTCTAAGCCCCCTGAACCTAAGGGTGATTCTCCCCGCCCTCACGGGTCCGAGGCTTCCCAACGCCCTCCTATATGCCTCGAGGGAGTATTTAGCGAGCTCCTCGGCTGGGATAACCTCTCCGAGCGGATGGTATCCCCTCCCGCCTAGCCTGACACCGTTCACTAGGTGTGTGTCGGTGGTTAGGACCTCCACCAGGCCTGCTCCGTGGCGTCTCAGCTCCCCTATTATCCTCTCCCTAACGCTGGGGAGGGCGTTGTTTCCATCCAGTATGATTAGGGTTAGGGGGCTCTGCGAGGGGCCGACTATCAGGGCTGTTATGCCGTGGGGTCCTATCCCGTCCTCCAGCCCGTATCCCTCGGGGTATGCCCTCCCTATCCCGGCCACAAGCTCACCCATCTCGGACCTCACCTCCCCAGCCTTCTCCAAGAGCCTTGAAAGGTTGTCCAGGTCCTCTCCATCAAGCTCCCTAACATTGTCGGAGAAGCTGTTGTGGGTGTCCACGGGGATTATGTTGGGCTGCCCGTTGCCTATGACTGTGGGCGGTATGTCCTCCATGCCCCTTGGATGGAGTGTGAGGAATACTATGCTTGCATCGGGTAGGCCGAGTATCCTGGCGTGGGCGTAGTTGTGCCGAGCCTCTCCTACCCAGCCAACCCTCCATGACGCCTTGCCCCAAGACCTTCCAACCTCCTCTGCCACGGCCTCGGCAACCTTCTCGCAATCCCCCTCCGAGACTATGTTCCTCGAGTGCCCCGAGAGACCCCTCACGACCACGGCCTCGGCGCCTATCCTCGCCAGCCTCTCGGCCATCATGTATGGGAGCATGCTGCTCCCGAAGTTCCTGAAGGGGCCTGGATGGAAGTCGGGTATAATCAGGGCTATCCTCCCTCCACCCCCCTCGCCTACGAGGAGTATCACCTCAACCCTCACATCACCCCGGGAACTCATCCCCGAGACAAGCCTCTCCAAGCCCTCCTTCCTACCCTCAAAGAAGACCTCCAGGAGGCTCGTAAGCATGCTGAGGGGCCTAACCCCATTTATCCTAAACCTGTTTACCAGGGCCAGGGTGAGCAAAGCTATCAAGGCTCCCGAAGCATATCCCGAGGCGAGTGCAACCGAGAATAGCCTATCTTGTGAGAGGGTTATGACTGGGAGGGCCTGGAGCATGGAGGAGGCAGAGGACACCAGGGACGCCTTGAACGGCCTCTCACCCCAGAGAGCCGAGTGGGCCATGAATCTGAGGGCCGTGGCACCCGAGGCGACTGCTGAGAATAATGCGTGGGAGAGGGGTGGGGGGAGCAGGGCCGCAGCAAGCCCTCCAGCCGATATAGCCGAGTAATCTATCATGAGGACGGCGTTAAGCCTCCTGAAGTTCATTAACCCTAGCCCCAGCCTGGAAACCAGGTAATTGAGGGGGAGAACCGCTAGGAGCATGGCCGCCAGCATCGGTGTATGGCCTATTATTCCGCCGTGGTATGCCAGGGCCAGGGAGGCGGGGACTGCTAAGGCCGCTGCCGGCAGCTTCAAGTCTCCTGGGAGAGGGATTCCCCTAACGTATCTGTAGAGGTCTGCGAGCCTTGAGGTGGGGCTGAATCCATCCAACCCGCTGTGAAGGGTGGAGGGGGCGGTTTTAAGGATGAGTCCCGGAGAAACTATTAAGCCAGGCTGGGGCCTGGAGACTCTCGGTGCCGGGTCTAAGGG
>JAHSRM010000068.1 GCA_021650775.1 Candidatus Benthortus lauensis | reverse complement strand
TTCCTCCAATACGTTCTAGGGGAATTCAGGTTCCTCCCAATCTGCATACTCGACCAGAGCCTCCCCACATGCCTCGAGGTCGGGAGAGCCTTGGCGGAGATTCTGAAGGAGAGGGATGACATCCTACTGGTTGCCTCCACAGACTTCACCCACTACGAGCCGCATGAATATGCTGCGGAGAAGGATGGGAAGGCTCTTGAGGCCATAAAGTCCCTGAGCCCCGAGAGTATGTATGAGGTTATTGAGAGGTTTAATGTGTCCATGTGCGGGTATGGGCCCGTGGCGGCGGTCCTTGAGGCTGCGAGGGAGATTGGCTCACGTGAGGCCACCCTGCTGAAGTATGCGACAAGCGGGGATGTAACGGGTGATAGGAGTTCTGTGGTGGGCTACGCCTCCCTGAAAATCGAGAGACCCAGGTGATTCCATGCGTATAATTCCGCCGATTCTCATCCTCCTCCTAATCACATCCTCCTGGATTCCCTCGGCCGAGAGCCAGCCCACATGGAACCTCAGGATAACCATCTATGAGTCGGAGCTATACATGGGTGAATGGGGCATCATACGGGCCAACATAACCAACCTAGACTGCAACGATAGGTCCTCGTTCCAGGTTGAGCTTGGGACGATAGATGAGGGCGAGCTTGAGGCGATTACCAGGAGGGCTGAGGAGATGATGGCCGAGAAATACATCAAGAACTATACTGTTATTCTGCCCGGAGAGTCTTATGCGGGCTTCACCCCGGGTGAGGGATACGGGCTATACGTCCAGGGTGCTTGCGTTGGGAGGGAGATAGGGCTTGTGGGCGCAGGCATCTGGTTTCCCTGGACCGGTGTAAGGAGGCTGTCGATGGTCTGGAGGGATGTGGGAGCAGTCCTCAAGGCATTCAACCCCATCAACTACATAGTCGAGGGTAGGGACCCCCAGTCAAGCGCATTAATCGAGTATAAGGTCTTCATCCCCCCGGACATACCCCCCGAGGAGCGGGAGCTCAAACCCAGGATAGATGTGAGGCTAAGCTTCCCCGAGTGGCTGGAATACACCCTCGAGGACTACCCGATAGAGGAGAACCTGGCGGAGGTCCTTCCCTACAGGAGCTTCAACCTCACCATAACCGGGTTCGATGGAGTCCACCCGCTGGCTGGAGCCAAGGTCGTAATCAGGAGACTCGTGAGATACTTCGAGGTAAGGGAATACACCACGCCCGAGAACGGGACGATAAGGATATGGAGGCTCCCCGAGGACAAGTATGAGGTGAGGGTCTACTGGAACAGTAGCTACAGGCAGGAGAGAGGGCTGGTCCACGTGGGGCAGCACACGGCCTACCAGCTGGCATCGGATAAGACCCTGAAGACGAAGCTCTTCAACCTACGCATCATCCCCCTCGACCTCAGGAAACGCCTCCTGGTGGGGGCAAGGATAGTCCTTGACGGGGTTGAGGCCGAGGCAGGGAACGGGACGGCCTTGTATCCGCTTGTCCCCGAGGGCAACCACTCCATACAGGTGTTCTGGAAGGGCGTCAAGGTCCTGGACTCGTGGGTCTGGTCAGGCTACCACCCCACCATATACCCGTGGATGACCAGGCCTGCCGTGAGACATGAGCTAACACTACCCGTGGACGACCTTATGGTCAAGGTGGTCGATAACGATGGCAGCCCCCTCCCAGCAAGGCTCCAAGTAGTTGGCCCAACCCCCGAGACATCCGTGGAGTCTGTTGAGACACCTAACGGAACCCTCACCATATCCCAGCTCCCCATATCCGAGTATCTGGTCAAGGCGGAACACTGCTCCGAGCCATTCGGGGTATGCGTGGAGAGGGAGGCCTCGGCGGTTCCAGGGAAGCCCACGACGCTCGTCATGCCCCTCTACTCGCTGACGGTCAGGGTTGAGGACGCCTACGGAGAACCCTTGGGCGGAGCCTTGGTCAAGCTTGGTCCCTTGAAGGCAGAGGCGGATGAGTCGGGCAGGGCGGTTTTCCCAGGTGTTCCAGAGGGAGGCTACGTGGTCAAGGTGTATTGGAGGGGTGTGATGGTTCACGAGGGCGGGGTGGACGTCCCCCTGGAGCAGCCCTACACGGCCAGGTCTAGGGTCTATAGGTTGAGCCTCTCCTTCGAGACCTCGGATGGAAGACCCTATTATGCCGTCTATAGCCTGATAGACTCGTCTGGGGCGAGGATATACGAGAACGCCACGGGTAGGGGGTTGAAGACAGGCCCCATACCCGGAGGCCCCACAAGGCTCACCATCCTAACCCCTGATGGAAGGGTCCTCATCAACGATACATTCGAGGCCGAGCATCTAGCATCCCTTGAGGTTCTCAGACTCCCGATATCAAACATGGTGATTAAGGTGATGTGGAGCGACGGCTCGGCTGCGATGGGCTCGGAGGTCCTCCTAAGAGACCTCGGCCTCGGGCTGACGCTGAGGGGTAGGGTGGATGACCAAGGCATGGCCAGGTTCAGGGACGTTGTATTCGGCGACTACTCCCTAACCATAACCTACCCGAGGATAAACATCACGGCGATAAGAGAGAACATAACCTTCACGGGCCAGGTTGTTGAGAAGGTCTTGAGGAAGTCAAGCCTCCTAATCAGGGTCCTCGACCTGTTGGGGACACCCCTACAAGGCGTGGAGGTCTCGGTGGAGTTCGGGGGCAAGGTCCTGGCCACCAAGGCAACCGACAGCGACGGCAACGCCTACTTCATCCTCCCCCACCTCCCCACCTACCGGGTCATAATGAGATACGGAGGAGAGGAAACCACGCTCTACGCATCGCCGGGAGCGGTGATGGAGCATAGGCTCGAGGCCCTCAACCTTATCATCACAAGCATCAGGCTCAGAGACCTCCCATCCATCCTCACACCCATAGCCGCCGTAACCTCACTCCTAATAGCCCTCCTAATAATCAGGAGACTCGTCAGGAGAAGGGAGGCAGAATAGTAAGGTTTAAGAAGTGAGGCTAATTTGGGAGAGCCGGGATGAGCAAGCCTTCGAGGACCGAGCGGCAGGAGGAGCCTGTCCCAGCCGTGGTGGAGCAGATAGTTGGGAGAACAGGCGTGACAGGAGAGGTGACGCAGGTCAGGGTTAGGATACTTGAGGGAAGGGACGCCGGCAGGGTTATCTCAAGGAACGTCAAGGGCCCCGTGAGGGTTGGAGACATACTAATACTGCTTGACACCGAGAGGGAGGCGGAGAAGATTAAGTAAAGGGCGTGAGGTGTGATGCCCACCATGCATAAATGCGCCTTCTGTGGAAGAGAGTTCATACACGGCAAGGGGATACTCTACGTGAAGAAGGATGGAACCCAGCTCTGGTTCTGCTCGAGGAAATGCAGGGTCAGCATGATAGAGTTCAAGAGGGACCCAAGGAAGCTTAAGTGGACTGCGTATTACGGCAAGGAGCAGATTAGGTAAATATTGTGGGAGAAATAGTTCGGCTTCATGGGAGTTGAGAGAACCTTTGTTATGCTTAAGCCGAGCTGCGTCCAACGTGGATTCGTCGGGGAGGTTATCTCGAGGTTTGAGAGGAAGGGGCTTAGGATACTCCAGCTAAGGGTCGAGAAGCTCAGCAGGGAGAAGGCCGAGAAGCTCTACAAGATTCATGAGGGGAAGCCGTTCTACCCAGACCTAATCAGAGCCGTCTCGGGGAAAACAGTCGTCCTGATGGTCCTGGAGGGGAGGGAGGCCATAAACGTGGTGAGAAGGCTGATAGGTGCGACCGACCCCGCCAAGGCCGAGGCAGGGACAATCAGGGGAGACCTAGCCCTAGACATAACCGACAACCTAATCCACGCATCAGACAGCCCCGAATCCTATGAGAGGGAGCACAGCATCTTCTTCGACGAAGAGGAGCTAGAGACCTACTAGCCTACAATCTATATAAGCTGCAATTAACAGGTCTGCGTCCGGATGAGTAAGCCTTTACCGAGGCAACCCGAGGTCAATATAGGGACTCTTGGCCACGTGGATAATGGGAAGAGCACGATAGTCGAGGCCATCACGGGCGTATGGCCTGCCAGGCACTCAGAGGAACTCAAGAGGGGTATAACCATCAGGATTGGATACGCCGACGCCGCTATTTACCGCTGCCCTAGATGCGAGGAGCCCTTCAACTACACCTCGAAGGAGCGATGCCCCATCTGCAACTCCGAGACCGAGTTCGTCCGCTCCATATCATTCATCGACTGCCCGGGCCATCACTCCCTCATGGTCACCATGCTCTCGGGTGCGGCTCTCTTCGATGGAGCCCTCTTCGTGGTGGATGCGAGGCACAAGTTCCCCCAGCCCCAGGATAGCGAGCACCTCCAGGCCGCGTTCATCATGGGTGTAAAGAACCTGATATTCGCCCAGAACAAGATTGATTTGGTTGATAGGGGGAGGGCCTTGGAGAACTATGAGGAGATTAGGGAGTATGTTAGGGGGACGATGGTGGAGGAGAGCCCCATAATACCTGTCTCGGGTCAGCAGAAGGTTGGGATAGAGCCCCTTATCTGGGCCATGGAGAAGTTCATCCCCACACCCACGAGAGACCTAACAAAACCGTTCCTCATGCCCATCCTCCGCTCCTTCGATGTTAATCCTCCTGGAACGCCTGGGAACAAGATTAGGGGCGGGGTGATAGGCGGCTCGATAATCCAGGGAGAGGTGAGGGTTGGGGAGGAGATAGAGATAGCTCCAGGCGTCCCTGAGGAAGAGAAGCCCGGGGCAAGGTATGAGCCCCTTGTAACCGAGGTGGTGAACATCAGGGCTGGTGGGAGGAATGTGGAGAAGGCTGGAAGCGGTGGATTGACGGGGATAGAGACGAAGCTCGACCCAGCCCTAACCAAGTCGGATGGAATGACGGGCAACATGGCTGGGAAGCCTGGAACCCTTCCGCCGACCCGATACCAGCTAACACTCGAATACACGCTCTTCGAATACGTGGTAGGCGTGAGGGAGAAGGTGAAGGTGGCCCCCCTCCAAGTCAAGGAACCCCTGGTCCTAAACGTCTTCTCGGCCGTGACAAGCGGGGTGGTAACCAAGTGGGGGAAGGAGAGAATCGAGGTCAGGCTCTCTAGACCCGTGGTCGGCAGGGAGGGAGACAAAGTAGCCATCTCGAGGAAGATAGGGGCAGCCTGGAGACTCATAGGATACGGAAAGATCGTGGGATGAGGGTCCTCCTAGACTCCAGCTTCCTCCTATTAATGGCCGAGACGGGGAGGGACCTCCTAGCCGTGGCCGAGGAGGCCCTGGGAGACGTGATACAGCCCTACATACTGAGGGACACCATAAATGAGCTCAAGTCCATGGCTGGCAGGCGGAGGGGTAGGGCGGCGTATGCCAGGGCTGCTCTCAAGATAGCGGGCCGGGCCACCGTGGTGGAGACTAGGGAGGGCGGAAGGGTCGATGAGAAGCTCTTGGCTGCCGCTCTCGGCCTCGGGATGACGCTGGCGACCGTGGACCTGAGGCTGATATCGGAGGCAAAGAAGAGGGGTGTCAGGGTCCTCACGGTTCGGAGGGACATGAGGATCGCCCTATATTAGAAACACTTAAATTATGAAGACCCGTTAAGTCAAGGTTAGCTAATGAGTGTTGGATTATGTTCACCCTCGTAGAGATTGAGGATATCGTCGGTATTCCTCCAAGGGATTTCGGCAAGCCTCTGAGAGAGGTGGCCCTAGAGCAGCTTAGGAACACCTACGAGGGTGCAACAATCGAGGACATAGGCTACGTAGTCATGGTGGTTGACGTGGATGTGGACCCTCTGGGAATGCTCCTCCCAAGGGATGGCTCGACATACCACAGGGCGAGGGTCAAGCTCCTGACCTTCACGCCGAGGATACAGGAGGTCGGGGAAGGAGAGGTCGTGGAGATAACGGAGTTCGGAGCCTTCATAAGGGTCGGCCCAATGGACGCACTGCTCCACATATCCCAGATAATGGACGACTACATCTCCTACGACGAGAGGCACTCCATCCTAATAGGCAAGAAGACTGGGAAGAAGCTCGAGGTGGGGGACGACGTCAGGTTCAGGATAGTGGCGGTCTCCCTGACCCCTGGAGCGGCTGGAAAGATAGGGGTAACAACCAGGCAGCCCTATCTGGGCAAGATAGAGTGGATTAGGGAGAGCTTGGAGAAGCTTAGGGCCGCTGCAGGCGAGAAGGCCAAGGCCGTGGCCGAGAAGGGGTGAGGAGGGGAGATGCCTACCAAGGAGAAGGCCTGCAGGAACTGCAAGAGGATAACCACTGGAAACGTCTGCGACAACTGTGGCTCAAGCAACCTGACCACCAACTTCTCAGGCCTAATCATAATCCTCAACCCGGAGGAATCCGAGATAGCCAAGGAGCTCGGTATGAGGAAGCCTGGATACTATGCGGTCAGGGTCGGTTGAGTGGCCCCCCAGGAAGTCTCTAAGGTTCCCGGACCAGTTAAGGGAGCGTCTTAGAAGGCCTTTGGGGAAGCTCCTGAGGGGTGGGCCGGGTGAGGTCGCCGAGAAGCTCTCATGGATTATAGAGTATGAGGACCCGGTCATGGTAATCTCTGTGGGAGACTTCGTCTCAAGGAACATGGTCTCCTCGGGTCTGAGAGTGGATGTATGCGTGGTGGACGGCAGGGTGGAGAGGAGGCCGATAGACCAACCCGGGGTGCCGGCCGAGGAGGTCGAGGAGGCGGTGAACAGCCCGGGGACCATCACTCGGGAGGCGGCGGAGAAGCTCCATAAACTAATACGGTCGAGCAGGCCTGGGAGGAAGAAGCTGGTGGTCAAGGGTGAGGAGGACCTCCTTGCCCTCGCAGCCATACTCTCGGCCCCGAAGGGAAGCCTGGTGGTTTACGGCCAGCCTGGGGAGGGAGCCGTGGTGGTCAAGGTGGATGAGGGCTCCAAGAGGTTTGCCTCCGAGATAGCCTCCATGACGCATCCCTAAGACATATATCTACCCGAGGAGAATTAATGGGCATGCGTGGAAAAAAGACTAGGAAGAAGGCGAAGAAGGCCGATGTCGAGGATGCTTTTAGAAGGGCCCTCCAGAGGGAGACCAAGAAGGCCCAGGAGCTAACCGACCTAGAATACCAGGAACTCTACGCCCTCCTAGGAGCCCAGGTCCAGGCAGCCGAGGCGGCGGCCAAGGCGGTCAGGCTCAGGCCCCCTAGGAGGCAGCCTCCCACGGTTAATCTCCTTAAGGCCCTCTCGCTTAGGCCTGAGTCCCCGAGGGAGGTTGGGGAGGGCTTTCTCAAGAAGTATTGGGGCAGGATTCTGAGGAATGCTTGTAGGTGGTGGAGCAAGAACAAGGATAAGGTCCCTGAGAAGCGCATCGCCCTAGAGCTAGGCCTGGCGGTAGCCCCAGCCCTCCCAGCCCAGCTAAGGCTCGCAGCACCCATCGCAGCCCTAACCTCCACGATACTCCTCAAGCAGGGCTTGGACGAGCTCTGCGAGTCTATGCCTGAGAGTCCTCCTGGTGTCGTGGCAGAGGAGAGGGTTGAGGAGGTGGGTGAGGAGAAGGTGGAGGAAGCGGCTGAGGAGGGTGCGGAGCAGCCCGAGGAGGCCGAGCCCTCAGGGGAGGCCGAGGCAGCCGAGTCAGGGTGGGGGAGCGAGATACTCTAGCCCCTCAACCTCCTCTCTATTTCTGCAACAATCTCGTCAAGGCTTGGGAAACGCTTCTCCTCGAACCTCGAGAAGACCAGCTCGCCGTCTATATGGACCTCGAACCTGCCCCCATCACTCGTGTCAAGGGTAACCGAGAAGTTCTTGTTAAGCTGCTGACCATACTTGGAGAGCAGCCCCTCGGCCAGCTCCAAGGCCCTAGGCAGATGACCACACGGAACACAATAAACAATCCTAACATTCATGGAGATGACCCTTCAAGAAACCCTATATTACCTTAACCCTCCTACCACCTAACTTTCAATTCTCTCTTTGAGATTCCGCGTTGAGGCAGGAGTTCTATGGCATCAGGCTGATAATAGGCTTTCAATTCTCTCTTTGAGATTCCCAACCGTTACGGTTCTCCTCTTCTTAGCCATAGCTCACACCCTCCCTTTCAATTCTCTCTTTGAGATTCATGGAGGGATTGCCCGACTTGAATGCAGACTTGATAGCCTTGCTTTCAATTCTCTCTTTGAGATTCTGTTCTGTTTTTGCGGGTTTTGGGCCCTTTCTGGGCATTCTATTTTTGTGG
This sequence comes from Candidatus Benthortus lauensis, assembly GCA_021650775.1. Classification (GTDB taxonomy): domain Archaea; phylum Thermoproteota; class Nitrososphaeria_A; order Caldarchaeales; family Wolframiiraptoraceae; genus Benthortus; species Benthortus lauensis. Next base: position 8,019 of record JAHSRM010000068.1, on the reverse strand, counting down.
GTTGGTTCGAGCCCCTATCCGGGGATTCACATTTAAGGGTTGGTTGCCTCTATTTAAACCTTTTTTTTTGGGTGGTGCAGAGGTTTTCGTTGGGGGTTGTAGGGTTTAATCATTGTTGGCTTGGGTTCTGGGGGTGGTGTGGGGGTGTAAGACTATCTCCAGGCTGTTGATGACTATTTTTGTGGATGGCTCCACGGGGCCTATGAGGAGCTTGGTCTTGACGGTTCCGAGGACCTGGATGCAGACCTCCGAGGTCTTCTCCAGCACCAGGTTTATGTTTATCGTTGAGTCTAGTCTCTCAACTCCTCCGAGCCTATGCCTATAGCATGGATTGGGCGAGTCCTCTAGGAAGGTGACTATCACGCTCTCCCCGCTCCACACATACTCTATCCTGGGTTTATCGGCCACCCTGCTTATCCCGACGCTCTCAAGGATTTTAACGCCCACAACCTTCATCCCTGCCTCCCCCCTAAACCTCTCTGACACCACTCCAGAGTATATCATCCAGGCTGCTATTATCATCCCTATGACGAGGATTATGGCGGCCGCAGGCCTCATACATCGTGGTGCCCTTTGGAGATGTTTAAGGTTTGGGTATCCTTATCATGCTTCCCTGACCCAGACCCGAGGCCCCCTCCTCCGCCGACAACGCCTTCTCGCCAAAGTCTATCACAAGTGCGTCTCCATGGACCTCCACTATCCGGCCCCTCCAGATTACCCCGTTGGTGTCCTCGAACTGGGCCTCCGCTCCCTTGAGCTTGCTCAGGTCCGTATCCGCTCCACCCGAGGTGAGGGACGCAATTATCCTACCCTCCTCATCGAATCCCACCACTATGGCGTCCAACATCTCTTCCTCATCGCTCATGGAGATAACCTTGAAGAGGAGAGGATTTATGTTTTCTTGAACTGGGTGTAGTGGCAGTTTCCGCAGTAGTATCGGTCTCCGTGGTCGGCCATTATGTATCCTTGCCCGCATCTTGGGCAGAACACCACCTTGCTCTCCAGCTTGCCGTCCTTCACCGAGTATTTTTTCCAGAGCTGGGATGGCTTACCCACTCTGCTCAGCCTCCTGTATCAGTCCATGTCTCTTGAGTATGTGTCTCCTCTCGTAGGCTAGGGCGTCCTCGGGTCTCTCATATATGTGGATGTGGGCCTTTGCCTTAAGCGTCCCGAAGAGTGATTCAAGCTTCTCCACTATAATCCTCTCCTTCTCGGCCCCATACTTCTTGGCCACTAACTCCCTGACCTCCTCCCTCCTGGGCGTGGAGGACTCATATTCGATTATCAGCTCAAGCTCCCTCCTGTTCAGGAGCTTGTTAAACCAGTCCTTCTTAACCTCAGCCACCTTCACTCTTCGCCACCTCCTCCTTCTTGGCTGGGACCAAGACTGCGTTAATCTGGGCTATGGCGTCGCTTATCACGTTGCCCCTGACCGTAACCCTCCTCCTCAGACCCTTCTTTCTTCTCCTCTGCCTCTTTTTCTTCTTCTTTGAGGGCGGCTTCTCACGTGGATGGAAGCCCACTCCTCCTGAGAGTAGGACCCTGACCCTCCTCGGCCCGCTCACGTCAGGCCTCATGGGGAACCCGTCCCTGTCGGTTCCACCCGTTATCCTTATCCTGTATCCCTTGAACCCCAGTATGGAGCCGTCAATCTCCTCCCCTATCCGCTTCCCTATGAAGAGGCTGAATATCCTCGGCTCAAGCTGGATGGTCTTGGCCGTCCCGTCCTCGGGGTTCGAGAGCACGAGCCTCGGTCCAGCGGCCTTCTCCGACATCCCTCCAACTCCCTCAAGGAGCCACTATATAGGTTGTCCGCATCCCTACCTTGCCCAGAGGGGGTTTAGGGCACGCCTTATCTCGACTATCTCCTGGAGGGTCTTCCGGGAGTCCTCGTCTAGCATGTCTTGGTATTCTTTGAGTAGGAGGCGGGCGTCGTTCTCGGGTATGGCGACGTATAGGGTCTCTCCCTCCCTTATGTGCCTGCCGACCACGGGCTCCCTCATAGATACGGCGACCTTCATACCCTTCTTGGCCTCGTGTATGCTCTGACCACGGTCCTGTATCTGGGCTATCGTCCCCACAACCTTACCCTTCTGGTTCATCATGGGATACTTGGGCCGGATTACTCCCGAGAGGACCTCGACCCCGAAGATGGCCGGCTCACTCCTCCTGAAGACGTATCCCTCAAGTATCTTGATTTTACCTGGCTTGACGAGGTTCTCGAAGGCCCTGAGCTTCCTCGCCCTGGTCTCCTCCTCGACCCAATTGAAGTATTCCTCCACGACCCTGAAGAGGACAGGGCCCTTGAATATCCTCACACCTCTATTGTTCGCATCTATCTCAAGCTGGTGGTCCACCTTGACGTTGAATGCCAGGATTACTCCCTTGTATTCGTCCTTCATTCTGACGACCTCGGCCTCGGTTACATCCCTCTTGCTCACATCCCCTATGTCGGCTCTCCTGACGGGTATCCCCCTCTCCCTTAGGTAGTGGATGGCTGCCTCGAGTGAGCCGAGGGTGTCGGCCTTGAGGACCACCCCAACCTTATCGGTGCTCAGGATTATCTCGCTCATCTCCCTCCTGATGGCCTCGAGTATCTCCTGCTCCTTCTCCTTCGAGGGGACGACGTAGAGGGGTGAGCCTGCAACAGCCTTATCCAATCCCTCTGCAACCACCTTCACCCCGACCGCCGCCTCAACCCTCTCAACCCTCCTAAACCTGTCCCTCGGGTCCCTCATCTCGTCAAGGGGCTTGGGCATAAGAAGCGCCCTCACACGGGTTGTGAAGGGCCCGTCGAAGCCCGCGAGGGCTATCGTGTCCCCAACCTTCAGGACGCCGTCGCTGATTATGGCGTTGATGGTTGTCCCAATCCCCTCCTCCTCCAAGACCTCCAGGACCGCTCCCTCAGCCGGCCCCTCATGGAACTCCAGCCTCTCCTTCATGAAGGCTTGGGCGAGTCCGAGTATAACGAGCAGTAGGTCTGGGACACCCTCCCCGGTCTTGGCGCTCACGGGGACTATCGCCAGGGTCCTTGTGAAGTCCCGTATGTTGGAGTAGAGGTCTGCCCTGAACCCGTAGAAGGATAGGTCTCCTATGAGGGTGTAGATGCGGTTCATGAGGTCCTCCTGGACCGCCTTCGACTGGGCTTGGAAGGACTTGTGGAAGGGGACGAGGCCCTGGGGACGCCACCCCGGTATCAGGTCTATCTTGTTTGCGGCCACGACGAACGGCGTCTTACGGGCCTTGAGGAGCTGGATGCTCTCACGGGTCTGCTCCTGGACACCCTTAACGACATCTATCACGAGTATGGCCAGGTCGGCCATGGAGCCGCCTCTCCGCCTCAGATTAGAGAAGACAGCATGGCCAGGAGTGTCTATGAAGAGTAGCCCAGGGACCTCAAGCCTCGAGACCTTAACCTCCCCCAGGAGGGCCTGACAGGTCCTAATCACGGCATCAACCGGGAAGAGGCTGGCTCCTATATGCTGGGTTATCCCCCCCGCCTCCCGGGCCGCCACCAAGGTCCCCCTCATCTTGTCTAGGAGGCTTGTCTTGCCGTGGTCCACGTGGCCCAGCACCGCCACTATCGGCTGCCTCAGCCTCAACCTCAGGCACCCATCCAAGTGATGTGGTGAGCCTCTAAAAACCCTTAGGCTGGGGTAGGAGCGCCTCCTGGCCCGGGTCTGTGAAGGATATTGAGGGGCTTGGGGTTAGTTTCGGAGGCTTCCAGAAGGGTTCCCTGACCCACACGGCCCTAAGGAAGAGCTCCTTCAGCTCCTCGTCGCTTGCACCGCTCCTCATGGCTGTCAGGAAGTCCACGTGGTTGTCGTCTCTCATGAGGCATGGCTTGAACTTCCCGTCATAGGTGATTCTCATCCTGGTGTTGTTCATGCAGAAGTCGCAGTTCTTGCTCGGCCTGACGAGTTCAACCCAGACCCCCGTGGGTAGCAGGTATTGCCTCCTCATGTGGAGTGTTCTGACAACTATCTTCTCCGCCTCCCTCTCAAGCCTCCTCTCAACATCCTCAAGGCTATAGTAGTATCTCTTGAAGAACTCGCCCTCAGAGGCCTCGCCCTCTGGGACAAGCTCGATTAGCTGGAGCATAACCTTCTCTCCCCCGCCCATCTCGCCCGTGAACTCTATGAACCTGTCTATCTCGTCATCGTTTATCCCACGCATAACCACCACGTTCAGCTTCACAGGTCTTAGACCTGCCTCGACCGCCGAGCGGATGGCGTCCACCGTGTATTCATATCGCTTCACCCCTCCCTCCGCATCCGTTCCCGTGATTATCCAGCAGTATTTCCTCGGATCCACGCTGTGGAGGCTCATGTTCACCCTCATCAGACCCCGCTTCCTCAGCTCCCTTGCGAGTTTGGGGAACCTTGTCCCATTGGTGGTCATGGATAGGTCCCTCAGCCCCAGCCTGCCAAGCCTCCCAACGATCTCGAGTATATCGTTCCTGAGCATGGGCTCGCCCCCAGTCAGCTTCACCAGCCTAACATCAAAGTCCATCAGTATCCTGACTATCCTCTCTATCTCCTCAGGCGTCATAAGGGTGTCAGGCTCATCATAGATACCCTCCTTATGACAGAAGACACAGTTAAAGTTACACTTACTGCTCGGCGTCAGGGAGATCCTAAGCCCTAAGACTGGTCTCCCGAACCTGTCGATAACCGTCATCCCCTGCCCCACTCATGAAGTTGAAAGTAGGATTTAAGAAATTCTCGTCTCCAACCAAAAGTGAAGTATCGACTCAAGCGACGGAGGGCAGCCAGATTTAATACTGTTGTCTTACGTTTCTTTATGATGAGCATCCTCTTTCTCCAATTAGTCAGCCACGAATAACACTTTCATCGGGTAGGTCGGCAATCACCCGACGCAAAAACTTCATCCCCCACCCTTAACCGCCATGTATTGCTTGGAGAGGCTTCGCATCTTATTTGCTGCCTTTGGTAAACCCTTATTTACTACCATGATTTACTACCTAAAGGGTGGACTTGAGCCGCTTCGTAACGGTCTCCACGAAGGTTCGGAAGGAGCTTAAGGAGGAGGCAGAGAGGCTAGGAATTAAGATTTCCGAGGTTCTTAGACGGGCCTTGGAGGAGGAGGTCCAGAGGCGCAAACTCAGGGAGCTGGAGGGGAGGCTTGAGGAGATGAGCGACGTGCTGGACAGGATACAGGTGGACAGGATTACGAAAAGCATACGTGAGGACAGGGAGTCAAGGTAGACTCAGATGAGGGAGAAATTACTCTTCGACGCATCCTCGATAATCTATGCCCTGAAGCTTAAAAAACCATCCCTACTCCACAGAAACTATACCCAATGGCTTACAATATACGAGGTAGTTAATGCCCTGTGGAAGGAAGCCACCATATTCAATAGCTTAAGCCCCCAGGATGCTCGCAAGCTGGTTAGAATCTTCAGGGAAGTTGTATCATTCATGGAAGTATTAAGCCCCCATCCATACGAGGAGGAAATACTATCAGCCGCCAAAGAGCTGAGAATAACTGCCTACGATGCGTCATACATCATCCTATCAAAGAAGAATAACCTGATGCTGGTAACAGAGGACGAGAAGCTGAGAAGAAAAGCAAGCAGAATAATTAAGACCGCCAAGCTAAGCGACGTGCTTTAAATCTAATAATATCTCTGGATGCAGGATGGCTTGGGGTTGAGGGAGGTTAAGGTTCTGGGGATAGAGTCCACGGCCCATACTCTCGGGTTTGGGATAGCCACGAGTAGGGGTGAGATACTCGCCAACATAAACTACACCTATAGGCCCAGGGAGGGTGGGATACATCCTAGGGAGGCGGCTCAGCATCACTCTAGGGTGGCCTCGGAGGGGGTTGAGAGGGTCTTCAGGGAGTCTGGCGTAAGGCCAGGCGAGCTGGATGGCATAGCGTTCTCGATAGGCCCTGGGATGGGGCCATGCCTCAGGGTGGGTGCAACTATTGCGAGGGCCTTGGCCATAAGGCTTGGGAAGCCCCTCCTGCCCGTGAATCACGGGGTCGCCCACATAGAGATTGGGAGGCTTGTGCTGGGCTGCCGGGACCCTGTGGTCCTTTACGTGGCAGGCGGGAACACCCTCATAGCGGCCTACAGGGATGGGAGATACAGGATATTCGGCGAGACCCTTGATATCGCTGCGGGCAACTGCCTGGACGTCTTCGGCATTAGGGCTGGGATAGGGCCTATGCCTGCTCCCGAGGTAAGGGCTAGGGAGGGTGAGAGGTTCCACCCACTTCCATACAAGGTCAAGGGGATGGACGCCTCATTCTCAGGCCTCCTAACAGCAGCCCTCAACCTGCTCTCCGAGGGAGCTAGGCTGGAGGATGTGTGCCTAAGCTTGACCGAGACCGTCTACAGCATGCTTACCGAGACCCTTGAGAGGGCCCTGGCCTTCACGGAAAAGAGCGAGGTCATGCTTGTAGGAGGCCTGGCAAGGAGCAGGAGGCTTAGGGAGATGGTCGAGGCCATGGCCGAGCTACATGGAGCTACGGTCCACGTAGTCCCATCTGAATACGCCGGAGACAACGGGGCCATGATCGCCTGGACCGGTGTGCTCCAGCTCTTAGCGGGTCAGGAGATCCCGGTGGAGGAGAGTAGGATTAGGCCTAGGTATAGGATAGATGAGGCTCCGGCTCCGTGGAGGGAGAGGGGGTTATAGCCCGGCCTCGCCGCCTATGACCAGGGCCTCGGGTATCAGCCTACCCTCCCTGAACCTCGACGGGAGGAAGGGTCGCATAAGCTCGTGGACCTCTCCGTGGAGTATGTTTCTGGCGAGTAGCTCGCCTACTAGGGGCGCCATCATGAACCCGTGGCCGCTATACCCGCATGCTACGTAGAGTCCCTCGGGCCACTCCTCATCCCTGCCCATAATGTGGCTGCTATCGGTGCTCATGGTGTAGTATCCGCTCCAAGTCCTCAGGACCCTCAGATCCCTCAGGATTGGTATCCTGCGTGTTAGGGCCTTTGCCCATGAGGAGACTGCGCCCAGGGTTGTCCCGAGGCCTATCTTCCCATGTTTTACAGGGTAATCTATCCCGCCTATTATCTCTCCCCGGGGCGTCTGGGTGAAGTAAGCGTTTGACTCCCAGTCTATTATCAGGGGCTCTATCATGTGTTGGACAGGCTCCGTTACGGCTGCCTCCTTTCTCACAGGCTCTATCGGGAGGGTTATTCCAAGAGGTTTCAGGAGAGTGTTGGTCTCCTCAGCGGCAGCCACAACCACGGCATCGGCGTCCAGCCCACCCCTGCTCGTCTCCACACCTATGACCTTCCGCTCATCGGTTATTATCGAGAGGGCCTCGGTTCCCTCGAGAATCTTCGCCCCGAGCCTGAGTGCGGAGGCATAGTATCCGTATGTTATGAAGTCGTGGTGGAATTTACCGTCCTGGGGTCCCAGGAACCCCTCAGCTACATCTTCCACCTGTAGGTATGGGAACCGCTCCCTCAGCTCCTCAGGTGAGAGGAATCTTCCGCCCACCCCGTTCCTTCTCCACATCTTGTCGGCCTCCCTGAATCTCCTGATGTCCTCCTCCCTCTTCAGTAGCCAGAGGTATCCTCCACGCTCTATCACGGGGTTCCATCCCAGCTCCCTCCCGAGTCTCAGGAGCCTCTTACGGGACTCGACCGCAAACTTGACGTTCTCCTCGGCCCAGAAATGGACCCTGAACCCTCCCCCAGCCCTCGTGCTCGCACCATAACCTATGACGCCTCTCTCAAGCAGGACCACCTCGGCTCCCCCACGTGCCAAGTGATACGCCGTAGAGAGGCCGGAGACGCCTCCGCCGATAACGACCACCTTCATCCGCCAGCCGCCTCCGACAAAGCTCCCAAGGGTATCGAGGTGATTGGTGGCCTGGACCTAATCGCCCCAATCTCTTTTGGCTCCTTGCCAGAGATGATGGAGAGGTAGCTGCAGGCGTTCCCCATGCAGAGTCTTCCCTGACAGTATCCTGTCCCAAGTCCCGTGCACCTCTTAACCTTCTCAAGGCTATGGAACCCGAGCTCCACAG
>JAHSRM010000022.1 GCA_021650775.1 Candidatus Benthortus lauensis | reverse complement strand
GGTTGTGGCCGCCGTGGCCGACGAGGAGGTTGGGGGAAGGGGAACCAAGAGGCTCCTCTCCCAGGGAGTGAGAGCCGACTACGCAATAGTAGGCGAGCCGACGGACATGCGGGTCTGTATAGCCCATAAGGGCAGGCTCCTAACATCCATAACCTTCCATGGAAGACCTTCGCATGCAAGCTCTCCGGAGAAGGGGCGGAATGCGGTCTATGGGGCCGCCGAGTTCATATCCATGATGGAGCGGGTCTCATTCAGGAGGAGGCACAGGCTTCTGGGAACACCCACACTGGCCATCACCATGGTCAGGGGAGGCGTGAAGGATAACGTGGTGCCGGAAACCTGTGAAGTCCTGGCCGATAGGAGGCTTCTACCGGGTGAGGAGGCCGGGGAGGTGGTGGAGCGTATCCGCAGGATTGCCAAGTGGGTTGCATCCCGACGAAAGCTAACCCAAAACGTCAGGATAGTGTCGATGGCCCCGCCCTCGGAGACACCTGCACAATCACCCATAGTAAAGACTGCCCTGAAGGCGGTCTCGGAGACCCTGGGGAGACAGGCCAGGCCAACGGGCTTCAAGGCGACCTGCGACATGGCATACCTACGGCAGGCGGGGATAGAGACCATAATCCTGGGGCCGGGAAGCCTCTCAAGGGCCCACACGGTCGATGAGTGGGTGGGTGTCGAGGAGCTTGGGAAGGCGGCCGAGGTCTACTACAGGATACTGAAGAGTATTCTTGGAGGCAATAGGAGGTAGATACCCCTGAAACCCTCCCCAGTCACGGCCGACTAAGACTTATCAGACCGGGTGGACAGCTAGATTAATGGATGCCAAACCGGTTTAGGCTCTGGGTCCTCGACGTAACCCTTGAGGGTGGAGAGGTCTGGCTGTGGTGTAAGGATGGGGAGGGAGGCCTCCACGTGGTTAGGTCCGACTATAAGCCGAGCTTCTACCTAATCCCATCTAACGGCTCGGCGGGATTGGGCGAGCTTGGGGTGGAGTATGAGGAGGTTGAGGCCAAGCTTATGGGTAGGCGGGTCAAGGCGCTCAGGATTCGCTCAAGGATAGGTGAGGTGGAGAAGCTTGCCTCAAGGATAAGGAGCAGGGTTGGCGGAGAGGTCTATGAGGATGACGTAAGGGAGTCGGTGAAGTTCCTGATAGAGCGTGGGATTAAGCCCTGCGGGTGGGTGGAGGTTGCTGGAGAGGAGGCAGCGGCGGAAGGAGTCAGGTTCATCGAGGCCGAGGAGATTAAGCCCCTGGCCCACGGCATCCCACCTCCGCTCAAGATCATGGCATTCAACCCAATCTACTTCACGGACAAGGGGACACCGAAACCCGAGAGAGACCCCGTAAGGCTGATCTCGGCCTCAACCGATGATGGGAGGCTGGAGACCCTGGAGGGTGAGGAACGTGAGGTGCTCACAGAGTTCATAAGACTCGTGGAGAGCTATGACCCAGACATAATCGTGGGATTCGGCTCCAACAGGGAGCAGTGGAGCTACCTGTCGCAGAGGGCCAGGCTGGTGGGCGTCGAGCTGAGGGTCGGTAGGATGGGGGCCGAGCCGAGGACAAGCCTCCATGGCCACGTATCGGTTAGGGGGAGGCTCAACATAGACTTGGAGGACATGGCAAGAGACATACCCGAGCTAACCCTCGGAACCCTCGAGGAATTCATCGAATACATAGGCTTGGAGAGGAGGCTCGAGGCCATCGAGGACTACGAGATGATGGAGTATTGGGAGAAGAGCCCCGGGAAGGTTAAGGAGTATTCGGGGCAGAGGGCCGAGGCCATGCTCGAGGCATTCAACCTCCTCAGGGACTTCATCTTCAACCTAAGCGAGCTCACCGGGATGCCTGCGGACTACGTCTTAACGGCCTCAACAGGGTTCAGGGTCGAGAACTACCTCATGTATCTGGCCCACAGGGAGGGCGAGATTATCCCGAAGAGACGTGAGGTGGGCCACGCCTCATACCCTGGAGGGCTCGTCAAGGCTCCCAAACCAGGGCTTCATAGGGATGTGGCGGTGATAGACTTCCGCTCCATGTATCCCAGCATCATGATAAAGTATAACGTCTCATTCGACACCCTCAGCCTCGATGGGGAGAACATCTCACCCGCAGGCCACAGGTTCAAGAAATCTCCTGAGGGATTCCTGCCAAAGGCTCTTAGAAACCTGCTGGAGGAGAGGCGTAAGATACAGGAGAGGTTGAAGAGGTTGGAGGAGGAGTCGCCTGAGGCGAGGATACTTGATGCGAGGCAGAGGGCCGTGAAGCTCATAGCAAACGCAATCTACGGATACACGGGTTGGGTGGGAGCCAGATGGTATTCACGTGAGGTTGCCGAGGCCACCGCCGCGTGGGGACGGAAGGTGATAAGCGAGTCCATGAAGAAGGCCGAGCAGCTTGGGATGAAGGTGATATACTCGGACACCGACTCCCTCTTCCTAATCAACCACAGGGACAGAATAGACAAGCTGCTAAAATGGATCGAGCACGACCTCCAGCTCGAGGCAAAGCTCGAGAAGATCTACAGGCTCATAGTCTTCACGGAGGCCAAGAAGAAGTATGCTGGAATAACCTTGGACGGGAAGATAGAGATAGCGGGCCTGGAGGCCGTGAGAGGTGATTGGAGCCGTGCAGCCAGGAATGCCCAGAGGGATGTGATAGAGACCCTGCTAAGAACCGGGAGGGTGGATGAGGCCGTTGCGGCGGCCAGGAAACACGTGCTCAAGGTCATGAGGCGTCAGCTCCCCGTCAAGGACCTCGTGATATGGAAGCAGATAACCAGGCCCCTAAGCGAGTATGCCGCAACCCAGCCCCACATAGTGGTTGCGAGGAGGCTGGCCGAGAAGGGGTGGAGGATACAGCCCGGGGACAAGGTGGGCTTCGTGGTCGCCTCAGGCTCAGGCCCCCTATACCAGAGGGCGAAACCATACTTCGAGGTCAACCCAGATGAGGTTGACTGGGACTACTACTTGGAGAAGCAGGTCATGGCGGCGTGTATGAGGGTCCTGGAGCCGCTGGGGGTCAAGGAGGAGCAGCTCAAGGCCTCGGAGACATCCCTGACCGACTTCTTCTAGGGGGTGGATGCGGTGGATTGGAGGGGGCTTGAGGAAGCCTTCAAGGAGGCGGCTGAGATAGTGAGGGAGAGCGGCGAGGCGGCCCTAGTCTTCCATAACGATGCCGACGGACTCTGCTCGGGTGCGATAGCCTCCCTTGCCCTGACCCGGGCCGGGATAAAGCATAGGCTCATAAGCATAGAGAAGGTTCATCCAGGGATACTGAGGCTGATACATGGGACGGGCCACAGCCTCTACATCTACCTCGACATAGGCTCTGGGAGGGCGGACCTTGTGGAGCGGGTTGCCGAGGAGTCTGGGACCAGGGCCATACTGGTGGACCACCACGACCCCATGAGGGTTGAGAGCAGCAGGGTCATCAACCTAAACCCCGAGCTATATGGGTTCAGCGGTGAGACAGAGGTAAGCGGCTCAACCACCACCTACCTCTTCATGGGGAAGGTGAGCGAGATAAGGGATGCGGCGTGGATGGCCGTGGTCGGCTCGGCCGAGATACCGGGGGACCTGAAGGGGTTGAACAGGAAGCCCCTCGAGGACGCTGTAAGCGTGGGGGACGTAGAGGTTAGGCAGGGAAGGAAGGGTGAGCGATACATCGTGAGGTTCATGGATAGGCCCTGGAACAAGGTCTCCTCAACCCTAACCGCAATAGGAAGCATAGGATACTACGACATGGGACCATACAAGGCCGTCCAGTTCCTACTCGAGAGAAAGATAGACGAGTCCGTGGCGGCTGGATACGAGGAGGAGAGGAAGAGGAGGTTCAGGCAGGCCTTCGCATACCTCTCACGGAGAAGGTTAAGCCAGGGCAGGGTCGTCCAATGGTTCCATCTGGGAAGGCTCTTCAAGGGGCTGGGAACCAAGACTCTTGGAACCTTCACCTCCATGCTCAGCTACCGTGGAGCAGTTAGCCCCGAGAAATACCTAATCGGGTTCATGGAGTTTGAGCCGAGTATCCCCGGGCTGGGTAGGCTGGAGGGAAGCTGGGTCAAGGTCTCGGTCAGGACTCCCAAGAGGTTGGCGGAGAAGGTTAAGGAGGGCTTGATGCCGCCTGCCTCCAAGCTGACCGTCGAGGCCTCTGAGAAGGTTGGGGGAACGGGGGATGGACACAGCTTCGCAGCCTCGGCTATAATCCCATCCGGAAGCGAGGAGAGGTTCATAGAGTTGTTCGAGGAGATGGCTCAAGGCTCATCCTGACGCCCTGCTCCAGCCCAGATGCCACTACCCTGTAATCCGGAAAGTAGTCCAAGACCTCCCTATACACCTCCTCCAAGCCTCCTTCCACGAGCATGTGGGCAGCCTCACCCACCATGTTCTGGGCATACCCTACACACCTAATCCTCGAGAAGACCTCGAACATCTCCTCCACCCGGCCTGTAACTAGCCCCGACTCATAGGCGAACTCCCTCGCCTCCTTCAGGAACCTCTCGGGTGAGGGGCTCCTGAGTATCCTCTCAAGGTGTCTGTCCCCAATCTCCTCGACCCTCCGAAGCCCCTCCTCATCCCCAAGAACCCTCGGCGTCTCAAGGCCACCCGCCACAACAGCCACTATGCCGGCAGAGCTTGGAAGAGGTATGGAGTCCACGAGGGTTCTGGGGGGAGCACCCTCCCTGAGAACAAGGACAAGTCCGCCGGAGATGAACCCAGCCTCGCTGTTCAGGCCTGTCCTACACTCCAGCTCGACCTCATGGGTAATCCTGCATGCCTCCTGGATTGTGGTCGGGTTTCCCAGGGCGGCTGTCAGGCCTAGGATTACGCCGAGGGCTGAGGCTGCGCTTGTCCCGAACCCCGTGCTTATGGGGACCTTTATCCTGTGATGTATCTCCACGCCTATCCTCTTACCGAGCCTCTCCAAGACTTTGCGGGCGGCGGTTATGCTGGGAGGGAACTCCATCTCGCTTCCATTCACGAACACCTTCACCCCCTCTCCCTCCCTCACCCTGATTAGGGTCTCGACTCCCTCCGATAGGGCGAAGCCTCCTCCCCTGGCCCCTATCTCCTCAGGCCTCGAACCCCGAACCTTGGGCGAGAATATGCTGGAGAGTGCGGCTGGTGCGGAGACCCTCACAGTCCTCATGGTCCTTCACGTCTTCAGCCACTTAACCCTCTCTGGAGCGGACTTGGCGACCCTATCGACTATCGGTGGGAGGAGGATTACGAGGAAGGGTATCTCGGTCAGGTAGGTCCAGAGGAAGAGGAGCGGTGCGGCGAAGAGGGGCAGCCCGAAGAACAGCCAGACCCCCACGCCGATAATCAGGCTCCCCACCATCAGGCCTGCACTCGAGGCATAGATAAGCCCAGCATACCCAGGCCTAACCATGATTATCCCTATGCTTATGGCGAGGACCACGGCCGACGCAGCGACCGCAACCCCCAGGACTATCGAGATGACTGTCTGGGAGACGACCTCCTGGCCGAAGAGTAGGATGGAGGTAAGCGGGTTCTCCAGAATCCCCGATAAGTATAGTATGCCTGCGAGGATTAGGGGGACCAGCTGAAGAATCACCGACATACTCTTCGAGAAGGCCCCGGCCCTACTCCTCGCCAGGTAGCCGAGCAGATAGAAGCCGAGGAAGTTGGCTGGAACCCCCACCGTCAGGCTTAGCACAGCGTTCCCATGAATCACCATATCGCTGATGAAAATCCCTATGGCGGCCCCAAGGGCGCCTATCATGGGTGAGAAGAGGACGGCATACACGGCCGGTATGACAACCGAGGGCCAGAACCTGACAATCCCGAATATAGGTGCGAAGAGGCCGAAGTATGTCGCTATACCCACAGCAGCATAGAGCCCGGCGTTGGACGCTATCAGGGCTGCCTTCAGCGAGGGCCTAATCTCTCCGCTCATCCCGGGTTCTCGGGGAGGGTTATCCTCTATCAATATTTCATCCTGAAAATATATACGGGTCCATATCAGGTAATGACTTGATGAGGAGCGTCAGGAGTGTCATGAAGAGCGGGGGCTCCCTTGTGATTAGTCTGCCGAGGGGCTGGGCCGAGAGGCTCGGTGTCAGGGTGGGTGAGGAGCTCCTGGTGGAGGAGGCTGGAAGCGTCCTGATAATCTCGCCTATCTCTGATTGGAGGAGGAGCTCGGCGATAACGATTCGATACGGTGAGGGCGGGTTGCCCATGCTGAGGAACAAGGTTATGGCCGCATACCTGCTGGGATACGACACGATAAGGGTTGAGGCCCCCAACTCCGTTAGGAAGATTGTGGAGGGCCTCCTGAACAGGGTCAAGGAGAAGCTCTTGGGCGTGGAGATTGTCGGCGAGGAGCTGACCCTCAAGGTCCTGGTGAGCCATGAGACCCTGAAGCCTAGGGAGGTCCTGGCAAGGATGGGGAAGATATCAAGGGACTCGGTGGACGACGCCCTAGCAGCCCTCATGGATGATGACCAGGCCCTGGCCCAGCAAGTCGTGAGGAGCGACGAGGACATGGACAGGCTATACTTCTACATGGTGAGGATGCTTAGGAGCTGCACAACCGACCCATCCCTCCAAGCCAAGCTAAACCTAACAGGAATAAACATACTCGACTACAGGCTCGTCTCATACCTCCTCGAGAACATCAACGACGACGCAGTAATCCTGGCGAGGTCCGTGGGGAAGCTCAAGCCCAGGGGCATGGAGCAGCTTGAGAGAATCCGGGCCCTCCTAAGGGAGAACCACGACGAGGCACTACACATATTCCTGAACAGGAGCATAGAGCCCTTGGAGGACCTCAGGGAAAAGATAGCCGAGGTCAAGAAGCTGGCACGCAGGATACCAGCCGAACTCAGGGAACCGATAATAGACATAGCCAACATGCAGCACGATATAGCGGACCTGGTTCAGATAACGCTCTAAATCCCCTAAACCTTCCCTGAATTTCGCATCATCACCTACTTGATGTGAGAATAAGATTATAAGTTGGCTTCCCGGGGCTTAGGGTCAGGCTTGACGGCCAAGACCATCTTCGAGAAGATTTGGGAGGCCCACGTTCTCAAGGAGAGGGAGGATGGCTCGGCGCTACTCTACATAGACAGGCATCTAACCCACGAGGTCACCTCCCCCGTGGCCTTCGAGACTCTGAGGATGACGGGTAGGCGTGTAAGACGCCCCGAGCTAACCTTCGCCTTCATGGACCACAACGTCCCCACAGGCGACAGGCTCCAGCCCATAAAGGACAGGCTCTCAGCAGAGCAGATCAAGACCCTCATGAGAAATGCACGTGAGTTCGGGATAACCGTCTTCGACCTCCTAAGCCCCTTTCAAGGCATAGTCCACGTGGCGGGCCCCGAGCTCGGCCTAACCCTCCCAGGCATAACCCTCGTATGCGGGGACAGTCACACATCGACCCATGGAGCCCTTGGGGCCTTGGCATTCGGTATAGGGACGAGTGAGGTTGCTCATGTCTTCGCTACCCAGACCCTCTGGATGAAGAAGCCCAGGAGCATGGAGGCCAGGATGGAGGGTGAGCTGCCCTATGGTGCCACGGCCAAGGACGCAATACTCTGGATGATAAGGAGGATAGGTGTGGGAGGAGCGATAGGCCACGTGGTAGAGTATCGTGGGAGCGCCGTGGAGGCCATGAGCGTGGAGGAGCGCATGACTCTATGCAACATGGCCATAGAGGCTGGAGCCAGGTCAGCCATAGTCTCACCCGACGAGAAGGTCTACGACTACATCAAGGACACGCCATACGCACCGAAGGGGGAGGAATGGGAGGAGGCCCTCCAAAGCTGGAGGAAGCTACCCACAGACCCTGGAGCAAGATACGATAAATCCGTCTCATTCGACCTAAGCAGACTGGAGCCACAGGTAACGTGGGGAACCAACCCTGGGATGACGGTCAGCGTAACCGAGGAGGTTCCAGACCCACGGGACTTCGACGACCCGTCGGAGAGGGCCATGGCCGAGAGGGCGCTAAGATACATGGGGCTTGAACCCGGGACACCCATAACCAAGATTAAGGTGGACGTGGTCTTCATAGGTAGCTGCACCAACGCAAGGCTAAGCGACCTAATCCAGGCAGCCAAGATAGTCTATGGGAGGCGTGTGGCCCCCGGCGTCAGGGCCTTGGTAGTCCCAGGGTCCCAGCTAGTCAAGAGGAAGGCCGAGAGACTGGGCCTCCACAGAATCTTCATGGACGCCGGCTTCGAGTGGAGGAACTCGGGGTGCAGCATGTGTATAGCCATGAACGAGGATAGGCTTGAGCCTGGGCAGAGGTGCGCCAGCACGTCTAACCGCAACTTCGAGAACAGGCAGGGCGTGGGAGGGAGAACCCATCTGGTAAGCCCTATCATGGCGGCGGCTGCGGCTCTCGAGGGAAGGTTCGTGGATGTCAGGGAATACGAGCTGGATAGGGAGATACCCTTGGAGTGGGAGGCTGCGTAGGGATGGTGGAGCCGATAAGAGTCATGGAGGGTAAGGCCGCGCCCCTCAAGGTAAACGACGTGGACACTGACCAGATAATCCCAGCACAGTTCCTGAAGCTGCTGAGCAGGAAGGGGCTCGGGAAATACGCATTCTACAGGTGGAGGTATAATGAGGACGGGACCCCGAAGCCGGGCTTCATACTCGACGACCCCAGGTTCAAGGACGCCGAGATACTGATAGCGGGCAAGAACTTCGGAATAGGCTCCTCGAGGGAGAACGCTGTCTGGGCCCTCCTCGACCTTGGGATACGGTGCGTGATAGCCCCAAGCTTCGGGGACATATTCTACAACAACGCCGCCAAGAACGGGCTTCTCTGCATAAGGCTTCCGGAGGACTTGGTTGAGAGGCTTCAGGACAGGGCCATGGAGGGAGACCTGATACTCAGGATAGACTTGGAGAAGCAGGAGATAAGCGGGAAGGACATCGAGGCGATAAGATTCGACATCGAGCCCCACGTTAAGGAGAGGCTGCTCAAGGGGTTGGACGACATAACCATGGCCCTGCTCTACGAGGAGGAAATAAAGAGGTATGAGGAGAGGATGCCCAGCTACATAATCCCCAAGCCTTCAAGGTTCCTCCACGAGTAGTCAGAGGCTGAGCTGCGATATCAGCTTCCTGACATACTCCACGCTCTCTTGGAACGCCTTACGCTCTTCCTCGTCCAGAGGCAGCTCTATTATCTCCTCCACACCATCTCTCCCAATCACCGCTGGAACCCCTATACAGACATCCCTGACCCCATACTCGCCGTCGAGGTATGTTGCCGTGGAGATAACCTTCTTCTGGTCCTTGAGGACCGCCTCAGCCATGACCGCTAAACCCGCCCCAGGGGCATAGTTCGAGGAGTATCCACGGAGCTTTATTATCTCGGCCCCCATCCCCTTCGCCCTCTCCACAATCTCCTTAATCTTCTCACTGCTTAGAATCTCGGTCAGCCTCCTCCCGCCCACGTATGAGTGCTTGGGAAGGAAGACCATGGCCTCCCCATGCTGCCCAATAACCATGGAGTCTATAGAGGTGTAGGAGATCCCGGTCTCGTTCCTGATTAGGTAGCTTAGCCTAGAGGCGTCGAGTATCCCGCTGAATCCCATAACCCTTCTCCCGAATCCCGTGGTCTTGTATAGGACGTAGGTCATGGCGTCGAGGGGGTTGGTTGTTATTATCACACGTGAGTCGGGGGCATACTCCCTAATCTTTTCCCCTATGTCCCTCACTATACCGGCGTTCTTCTGGAGAAGCTCCTCACGGGTCATCCCGGCCTTGCGTGGAAGCCCGGCAGTAACTATCACGAGGTCTGAGCCTCTCATCTCGCTGAAGTCGTTGGTCCCCTTGATGGTTACGTCCAGGCCGAGGATTGCGCACATATTCGAAAGGTCTATGGCCTCTCCCTGGGGAAGCCCCTCAACTATATCTATCAAGGTTATATCGTCAAGCTCCTTCAAGGCTATATGGAGTGCGGCTGATGTCCCAACCTTCCCAGACCCAACCACAGTAATCATACCTAATAATTGGAGTGGGACAGGAAAAACATTACCTCTGAAGATACTTTATCATGCCTGAGACCGATACCTCGATATCCACCTTGACCGGAGTGGGTAAACGCTCAACCTCCACCCCAGCCTTCCCAGCCACCATCTCCATGACATGCCTTATCACTCCACCCCTATCCATGCCTTTTTCCAGGGCCTTACCTATCAGGTCCCTCCACCAGTTTAGGAGCTCTATCTGCTGGTCAAGGTATCCGTCCTGGCGCTTGGCTCCGAAGTGGGGTCTCAGGTAGGTCCTGGGGTTTAGTCTCTTCAGTTTCCTTAGGGTCTCGAGTGCTTCCTCGTGGCTGTAGCTTGGAGGCGGCGTGGTCGGTATCTGGACAGGGAAGTATGGGTAGTCTATGGATACTGCGTCCCCTGTTATCAGGGCCTTCTCCTCCTCGACTAAGACCGTTATCTGGTGGGGTGCGTGGCCCGGGGAGTGGATTAGGGTTAATGTGAGGGAGCCGAGGTCAAGTCTCTCATAATCGTTCACGGCCCTCACCCTACCCGACTCGGTTGGGAGAAGCTCGCCGAACAGCTCCGCCTTCTCCCCGAACACGCTCCTAACACTCTCCATCAACCTGGAGGGATTAACTATGTGCTTCACAGCCCTCGGGTGGGCCAGGACCTCAGCATCCCCGGCTATTCGGGAGAGGTGGCCTAGGGAGCCTACGTGGTCGAGGTGGACGTGGGTTGGAATAAGGTAGTCGAGCTCGCTTGGATTTACCCCCGTCTCCCTTATGCCTTTGAGCAGGCTCTCGAGGGATGAGGCATACCCCATATCCACGAGGGCGTATTTGTCTCCGAGGATTAGGTAGGCTGCCACGGTCTCCCTGAAGCCTAGGGAGAGGGTGTCAATCAGGTATATGTTCTTAGAGACCCTTGAGGCGTTCATCGCCTTACCATGTCTTTAGGCATAGCCTTTAAGGATGCCGCCTATTCCCCCGAAGGCCCTCCTGAACATCTCGCCCTCCTCGTGGCCCGATGAGATTAGCTCCACCTTCGTCCCCGACTTCTCCGCCTCCTCGATATACACATCCACAAGAGACTTCTTCTCGACAACCGATAGAGACTTCACGCCGCATTTTGGGCAGGGTTGGGAGAGCATGTCGGGCAGCTTAGATGTAAGCTCCTCCTCGCTTAGGCTGTATTCATACTCGGCCTTGCAGTTCCCGCATCTTATCCTTACCCTGAATCTGTCCAGGTCCTCGGAGACTATGAGGGTGTCTATCATGCCTGACTTGAGCATCCGCATGACCTCCTTCTCCCCATACACGGCCTTCCCATGCTCCCTCGTCACCTCGTTCATGAATCTTCTCACAAGCCTCTGCTCCTCAACCATCCTAAGGTCCTTGAGGATGTTCTCAGCCTTCTTTATCGCCTCCCTCACACCCTCCTCCCCCGCATAAGAGGTATCAACCACGTGAATCTTGTCCCGTAGGGAGTAGTGGAGCAGCTCCTTCTCCCTGAAGACCTCCTTGGTCGGCCCCGGGCCTGCCAGGATGACGCCCTTCATCTCGGGATACTTTAGGAATATCTCGTTGGCGTGCTTGGCCACCCTCTTGTAGTATTCGTTGAGGCTCATCTCACGGAGCCTCTCGAACCTGCGTGCCGACTGCCCCCCAGCCCTATGCTTCCCCGGCACACCCGAGGTGAATGTATCCATCTCGACTATCCTCCTACCCCTTATCACTGCGACCGCAGCCTCCTCATTATCCACCACAAGGACCCCGTAGACGTCCCTCTCCCTCAGAAGCTGCTTAAGGGGCTCCAGATGGAACCTGCTGTCACACCTGTAGAGGAAGGTCTGTATAGGCTCCGGGGGGACTATGTGGTAGACCTCTATCTTCTCGCTTCCCGGGCCGCCGTTCTGGGGTATGGCTCCGCTGAAGATTACGAGTCCTGTTGGCCCGGCCCTGTGGAAGAGTTTGAGCCTCTGGATGGCGCTCTCGATTGCGTCCTGCACGTTCTTCCTCGTGGTCTTTGACTTGATGTTGGCGGCGGTGGCATACTCCTGCCTCAGGTATCCTATGACCTCGGAGATGAGCTTGCCTGGGGGAATGTAGAGCGAGATTAGCTCGGTTCCCCTACCCTTCTTCGACTCAAGCTCCTTGATGAGCTTCCTGAACCTGTAGAGGGTTACAGAGTCCTTCCTATCCAGCTTAACCTCCATAAAGCATCACCACTAGGGGGTAATGGTCAAAACCGCTGGCCCAGATTGGAGGCCTGCTCCATCCTCTTCAACTAAAGGGCTTCAAGGCATCTAAAATGTCTTGTGCCTCGAGATGTAGGAGAGTATCATGTCAAGCTGGCCTGCCCTCTCAAGCTCCGCGGCCCAATCGACCTCCTCGTGGAGTTCCCTAAGCCTCCCGGACCTTATCCCGTCTGCGGCCTTCTCAGCCAGCTCCCGTAGGTCCCTGTCGGTTACGTTTAGCTGAGCCACCTTCTCCTCGCCGTATCTGTCTATGGATTGGGTTAGGGGGAGGTCTATTAGCTCGGCCTCAAGGTTCGAGGCTATCTTCCAGGGCTTGTAGCCCCTCTCCTCCAGGACTCTCAGGAGCTTGTCAGGCCTCATCCTTAGGACTATGGCCGCCCTGACCTCCACGGACCTCGGCTTGAATGGGTAGACCGACGCTATGACTGCCGGCCCCCCTCTCCTTATCTCGGCTCCAATCGATGAGGCCACCCTGGCCAAATCCACAACCATGTCCCCCTCCTCCAGGCCCTCGTATAACCTCCTCTCACCCACGTATCGGGGTAGGTCGATGAACCCTATTCCCAGAAGCTTGGAGAGATGGGAGGCGAAGGCCGTCTTACCTACTCCGGCGACACCAATAACCATTACTGCGTTCAAGGCATAGCCGCCTTCGGGTAGGAGCCTAAGACCTTAAGGAACGTGGACTTCCCCAGAAGCCCCTCTAAGGCCTCCCTCACCCTCTCCTCCAACCTATGGCCCTCGAAATCCACGAAGAAATAATACTCGAAGGGCCTGTGCTTGGTTGGACGGGACTCTATCTTGGTCAGGTTAATCATCCTGGAGGCGAACTCCTCAAGGGCATGGTATAGCGAGCCCGGAGTGTGGGGCAGGGAGAAGATTATCGAGGTCTTGTCGTTCCCAGTCGGCTCCGCATCCTTATCCCCGATTACGAGGAACCTGGTGTAGTTTCTCCCATAGTCCTCTATGTTCCTCTCGATGACCTTCAGGCCGTAGAGCTTCGCAGTCCTCTCACTCGCTATGGCCGCAGCGTCCAGAACCCTCTCCTCCATAATCATCTTGGCCGCTCCAGCTGTATCGTAGCTGGGGACAGCCTCATAACCCCTCGACAGCAAGTAGACCCTGCACTGGGCGAGGGCCTGGGGATGGGAGTAGACCCTCCTTATCTTCCTTGGGTCTGCCTCTGGGTGGGCGAGGAGGCTGTGATGTATCTCGAGGTATATCTCACCCGACACCTTGAGCCCCGTGGTCAGCAGGAGGTCGTAGGTCTCGTTCACCGAGCCTTCAATCGAGTTCTCCACGGGGACCACCCCGTAATCAACCCTGCCTGACTCAACCGAGCTGAACACTGTTGGAAGGTCCCTGCATGGAACCGTCTCCACCTCCTCGCCGAAGAACTGGATTACCGCCTCCTCGCTGTATGCCCCCTTCTCACCCTGGAATGCGACCCTCAACTCGGAGACCTCCCGGATACGCTGGTTAATGTCTTTTCCGCTTGGAGACGCCCCTCCTGTGGTAGAGTAGGGCGAGCGTGAGGGTCCATGCGAAGGCGAAGGCCGTCCAGAAGGTTAGCATCGGTATGGTTGCCTGCCCTGTAAACCATAGGAAGACTAGTAGGGTTATCGGGGCGGAGGTCATGGCCACGGCGAGCTTCACGGACTCGACCACGAACTCTTGAGCCTGGCTCCCCGGGACCCCAGCCCCCCCTAAGGTCATCCTGAGGAAGGACTCGAGGAGGATGTTCCCCACGAATACTATCGCCACTATGCTCCCAAACCCTATCGTAATCCAGAATGCTGGGAGACCCGGGACCTCCACGTCCAGCACGGGTATAGTGAATCTCTCGGGTGCTCCGAGGAGTAGCCAGAGGTAGCTCCCAACTATTAGGGAGATTATGAGTGTTTGGATTAGGGTGGCCGCAACCCTCCGCCTCCTCGACCCTCCCCTACCCATCCACCACCCCACATACCCTGCCAAGAGATTAGCCACACTTCCACCGACCACATCCACCAGAGCCCATCCACCGAAGTAGAGCTGGCCGCCGACAAAGTTCCCCACAGCAGCTCCGAGGGCGAGGCCTATGGAGGCAGGAGCACCGTATATGACCGTGAAGGGTATGAGGGCGTCCGCCAGCCTAACCTGTATCGGGAGGAAGCTTATGGGCGCCAGGCCCACAACTAGTATGGAGTAGAGGGCTGCGAAGACCACTATCACCGAGGCATCCCTACTCCTCAACCCACCCACCCCACTAGCCGGCTCAGCCGAGAGGAGGTCAGATCATCACGGGGCTCAGCCCCCGCTCCTGCGCGACGTTCATTCCTCACAGCCTCTGGCCGCCGGGTGACAAATCTATTGAGGATGGCTTTAACGTTATCCCTCATAATGGATTAATTTTCCTGGGGCTTCCTTGTGTTTGGGATGCTTCCGCCTAGGCTTAGGGTCAAGGTTGCTAGGGTTGGTGGGGGGCTGGGTGGATGCGGCTGGGTTCCCCCGGATTCTCTGCGCTGTCTCTTGGAGGCGTTCAGGGAGGCCGATAGGCTCTATGAGGAGCAGGAGGAGAGGATGAGGCGGCTCTCAATAAGGCCCCAGGAGGAATACTATTGGGCCAGGCCTCCGCCAGCCATAGCCGAGATACCGTCCAACACCTTACCACTCCTCCCGGTTAAGGAGCCAGGCCGCCCAGCAAAGATAAGATATAACGGGAAGACCTACCTCATGGTCGTGGAGCCTCCATGCGGATAACCTAAAAATATCGGGCAGACAATTAGGGGGCCTAGAGCGGGGGTAGCCAAGCCTGGTCAAAGGCGCAGGGCTTAGGACCCTGTCCCATAGGGGTTCGTGGGTTCGAATCCCACCCCCCGCATCCTAGTTTCAGGCCCCCCTCTCCTCTTAAATACTTGGACGCCCACGCCATCTATGGAAGGGGATGAGTCCTAGGGGAAGGGCCAGGAGGAATGCTCAGGCCGAGGCCAAGACCTACCTCAAGCTGGAGGATCTCCCATCGGTTGGTGCGGCCACCGCAGAGAAGCTCCGTGAGATAGGTTTCTCAACGATAGAGGCCCTCGCAACAGCAACCATATCGGAGCTAGCCGCAGCAGGGATAAGCGAGAAGAGGGCCGCCGAGATTATCTCGGCTGCTAGGCAGGCCATAGAGACGAGCTGGGTTACGGCGAAGCAGTTGGCCGAGCTGAAGAAGACGGTTGGGAGAATCACGACGGGAAGCAAGTCCCTTGACAGGCTTCTGGGAGGAGGGGTTGAGACCCAATCCATAACCGAGTTCTTCGGAGAATACGGCAGCGGGAAGAGCCAGCTCTGCCACCAGCTAGCGGTTAATGTCCAGCTCCCACCCGAGAAAGGAGGATTGGATGGAGCCGCACTCTACATAGACACCGAGAACACCTTCAGGATAGAGAGGATAGCCCAGATGGCTAAGGCCGTGGGCCTCGACCCCGACCAAGCTGCCGAGAGAATCATCTACGCCGAGGCATACAACTCTGATCACCAGATACTCCTCCTGGAGAAGGCTGACAAGGTGATAAAGGAGAACAACGTGAGGCTTATCATAATCGACTCCCTCACCTCCCACTTCAGGAGCGAGTATGTTGGGAGGCAGAATCTCCCGGAACGCCAGCAGAAGCTCAACAAGCACATGCATAAGCTCCTTAGGCTTGCCAGGGCCTTCAACGCAGCGGCGGTGGTCACGAACCAGGTTATGGCACGTCCCGACGAGTTCTTCAGCGCTATGGCCGTTCTCCCCGTGGGAGGTCATGTTGTGGGGCATACGAGCCACACCAGGATTTACTTGAGGAAGGCTGCTGGGAAGAATGTTAGGATTGCGAGGCTTGTCTCAAGCCCCTATCTCCCCGAGGGTGAGGCAATCTTCAAGATAACGGAGAACGGGGTAGAGGACTTGGAGGAGGGTGAGCGTTGAGCGAGCCGCAGATAAGCAGGAGAGCCGTCGAGAAGTTCTTCACGCTACTCTTCTCGGGTAAGCTGAGCGAGGCCGAGAGAACCCTCGAGAGGATGAGGAAGAGATACAAGCTCGGGGAAGACGACCCATACTACAAAGCCCTCTACGGAATCTACTACACATACGTAAACGACGACAAAGACTCCTACACGTTCCAGATATGGGAGAGGTTCTTGGAGGGGGAGAGCAAGAGGAAGCTGGTGAGCCAGGTGAAGGAGCTGCTCAAGACCATGCATGACCCGCCTGAGAGGTATCTAAAGGCCTGGCTCGACCTGATAGAGCTTCTCGACAAGCTCCCACAACCGCATAAGATTAAGAAGCAGGTCAGCCAAGAGGCTGGGAGAGAAGGTTGAATGAGAGTATCCAGGTGAGGAGCCAGATGGCCGCATAGGTTCCCGAGCCGCTTAGGTAGAGCCTCCTGCCAAGCGTCCTCCGAGCCTCCTCCGAGACAACGCTCCTGAGTATGATTGCCGAGACTATGTAGACTAGAGCCGCTATGAGGATTGCGGCGATGGAGGTGGGGCGATAGAGCTTGAAGACCTCTGTGAGAACGCCCATAACCACTCCTCCGAGAAACCTCCCCCAGTAAATCTTATCCTCCAGCCTCAACCCCACCTAACCCGGAAGTCAGGGAGATAGGCGGCCAATAAATAGCTATCGTGGGAGACGGTTAGAAGAATATTTAATCAGGCGGGGTAGGTAATGGTTGGACGCCAAATCATGGATACGTCGTATCTGGAGCTTCAGAGGGTTTTAGGCGAGGTCAGGGAGATTCTCGTAGGCTCAAGGATTGAGAACCTATACCACATGGAGGATGACTCGGTAATCCTGAAGCTGGTGAAGGATGGCGGGAGATACGAGCTGCGAATAGTCCCGGGAAAGTGTATCTACCTCGTCCAAGGCTCCTACCCGAAGCCGCTGGAGATTAGCAGTCGTGGAAAAAGCTTGAGGGAGCTTGTCTCGGGTTTCAGGATAAGGGATGCTGTGGTTGTTGAGGGTGAGCGTGTGGTCGTCATGGAGGCCGAGAAAGGGGACTCGAGGATAAAGATAATAGCCGAGCTGATGCCTAGGGGAAGCCTAATAGTCGCCGACCAGGGGGGCAGGATTCTCGAGAGCCTCCACCACCTCTCCATGAAGGATAGAAAGGTCATGCCCGGAGAGACCTACGCCCCGCCTCCCCCGAAGCCCACGGCATTCGACAACCCAGACAAGCTGCCAAGCATGTTGAAACCCGGGAGAAAGCTCGTCTCCTCACTCGCATCAGACGCAGGCCTAGGCGGAAGATACGCAGAGGAACTGGTCAAGATAGCGGGTCTAGACGGCTCCATGAAGGTCTCCCAGCTGAGTGGAGGGGATTTCAAGAGGCTTGTCGAGGCGTTGAAATCTCTGAGGGAGAGGGTCTCCAAGGGGAGGCCGGTCCTGGCCGAGAGGGATGGCGAGTATCAAGCCCTACCATATCCTCTCGAGAGCTTCAAGGATAGGGGGTGGAGGTTCAGGGAACAGGACTCACTCAACTCGGCCTTCCGTGAGGCCTATGAACGGCTCCTGGCGAGGATGATAGAGGAGGAGAGGCTTAGGAGGGTTAGGGAGGAGGCTGAGAAGCTGAGGGACAAGGCGAGGGAGCTCCGATACACTGCGGAGAACCTTGGGAGGGAGGCTGAGAGAAAGAGGAGGCTGGCCGAGAAGCTCTTCCAAGCAGGGTGGATGCTCGAGGAGATGAGGAAGAACATGAGGGGAGGCGAGGCCATGGGGGTCAAGGTAGAGATAGACAGGGACTCGGGGAGAATGCACGTAAACGTGGATGGGGAAGCCGTGGAGTTCAAGCTAAGCCGGAGCATCATGAAGCAGGTCTCCGAGCTATTCGAGGACGCAAAGAAGGCGGAGGAGGCCTCGGGGAGGCTCATAAGGGAGGCGGAGGAGCATGAGAGGAAGGCCGAGGAACTCCTGAGCAGGGGCGAGAGAGAGCTTGAGGAAGCATACCTGAGGATATCTGCGAGGCTGAGCAGGCAGACAGGCAAATGGTATGAGAGATACAGGTGGTTCATGACCTCTGAGGGCTTCCTGACCGTGGCGGGAAAGGATGCGTCAAGCAACACCTCCCTCCTCAAGAAACATATGGAGGAAGACGACCTAGTGTTCCACGCAGAGGTTAGAGGCGCCCCCGCAGTCCTCCTCAAAAACGGTGCAAAGGCAGGGGAGGAGTCGAGGGTCGAGGCGGCTCAATTCGCCGCATCGTATAGCAGGGCTTGGAGGGAGGGGATGACCTCTATGACAGTCTATTACGTTAGCCCGAGCCAGGTATCCTTCAGCCCTCCCCCAGGCCACTACCTACCCAAAGGAGGATTCATAGTAAAGGGAGAGCGAAGATACCTAACCGTAAGACTTGAGCTTGCCATAGGCCTAACCGAGACCCTCGATGTAATCTATGGGCCGCCCCAAGCCGTGAGAAAAAAGGCGAAGAGATACGTCGTAATAGTTCCTGGGAGAGAGAAGGCCTCCGAGCTCTCTGACAAGATTCTCAGGAAGCTGACCGACGGGCTGGTAATCGAGCGGAAGACCCTAAGAGACCTTAAACACATTATACAGCAGGTAATCCCATACGGCGTGGGCAGAATCTCGCAGGAGGCTTGAAGCACCTCTTCTCCAAGGAATAACTTTAAAAGGCGTGGAGAACGCATACAGTTGGCAGTGAGGTAGGGTGCGGTCGCTAACCGATGAGCTCCTCGTAAGAGACGTGATGACCAGCCCCGTCATAGAGGGGGGAGAGGAGGAGACAGCGGAGCTAATAGCCGAGAAGATGACCAGATACAAGGTGGGAGCAATCATAATAACGGGAAACGACGGCACACCAGTGGGAATAGTAACCAGAACCGACCTGGTTGAGAAAGTGGTCTCGAGGAACATCCTCCCCAGAGACATAAAGGCCAAAGAGATAATGAGCACCCCCCTCTACACGGTTGAACCGGAGGAGAAGATAGACGAGGCCCTGAGGAAGATGAATAAGCTGAAGGTGAGTAGGCTCGCCGTCACCTACAAGAACAGGCTGGTCGGAATAGTCAGCATAAACGACATACTGAGAGTTACCCCCGAGATTCTCGAGATAGTTAGGGAGAACATGAGGATACGTGGAATAACCCTTCCATCGAGCAGGGAAGGATACATCGAGGGATACTGCGACAGCTGTGGAGAGTGGTCCGACATGCTCCTCAACGTGGACGGACAATACCTATGCGAGGACTGCAGAATCGAGCTAATCAAGAGGGCAGGAGAAGAAAAGTGAGGAGCGAGGCGAGATTCATAGTAGACGCGATGCTGGGAAACATAACCACGTGGCTCAGAATACTCGGATACGACTCAATCTACTGGAGCGGAGGTGATAGGGAGCTGATAGAGAAGGCCCTAAAAGAAGGCAGGATAATCATAACAAAGGACCGGGGGCTCGCATCAACGGCGCTCAGGAGAGGTGTGGAGGTAATCTTGGTGAACGGCTCGGATGTCCCCGAGATAATCGCCGAGGTCTCAAAACGATATGGAATCGACGTCTACTTCAATCCTAGGAAAACCAGGTGCCCCAAATGCAACACGCCCCTCAAGCTTGTTAGACAGGATGAGTATAGGTGGCTGTGCCCTGGATGCGGTAAGCATTACTGGGTTGGGGGGCATTGGAGGAATATCTCGGCTGTGCTCGGCGAGGTGAGAAGGCTTGCGGAGGAGGCTTGGAATAGATGAGGGACGTTTCCTCGTAAGGCTTGCGAGGAGGAGCATAGAGGAATATCTATCCGGCAGGGTTCCCAGGCCCGGGGAGCCTCCCAGCCCCATACTCAAGGAGCCGAGCGGAGTCTTCGTCTCACTCTACAGATACCCCTCCAAGGAGCTACGGGGATGCATAGGGTTCCCGCTTCCAACCCAGCCCCTAGTAGAGGCCACGGTCAAGGCGGCCATAGCGTCGGCGACAGAGGACCCACGCTTCCCACCCGTAACCCTAGACGAACTGAAGGAGCTCGTGGTCGAGGTAAGCGTCCTGACGCCTCCCGAGGAGGTTAGGTATGAGAGGCCTGAGGAGCTTCTAGGAAAGATAACCGTGGGCCGGGATGGGTTGATAATAGAGGCCGAGGGACGTGGAGGGCTTCTCCTACCCCAGGTCCCCGTGGAGTATGGGTGGAGCGCCGAGGAGTTCCTCACACATCTCTGCATCAAGGCTGGTCTCCCGCCAACCTACTGGGTAACGGGTAAGGCCAGGATACTTAGGTTCTCGGCCCAGGTCTTCGCTGAGAAGGAGCCTGGTGGAGAGGTTGTGGAGGAGGAGCTAGCCTCCTGTAGAAGGTGCTGAGGCTATGCTCAGGGTCCATGTAGGCGTCTGCGGTATAGGTATGGGGCATGCCGCAAGGTCGTCCACCCTAATCCGGGCCATGGAAAGGCTTGGATGGAGGGTCTCCGTAAGCTCCTATGGGGACGGACTCGATTATCTGAGGAATGTGGGTTTGAGCCCCCTCCCCTCACCCGAGGTCGGATACGGCGTCCTACCGGAGGGAAAGGTAAGCATCAAGCTGACAATCTTCAGGAACACCCTACTCCCCATAAGGGTGGCCGAGCAAACCCTGACCGAGATGAGCTACATGGAGGACGCAGACGTAGTCGTCTCCGACACCAGGGGCTCAACCGTCCTGGCTGCGAAGCTCCTCGGAAAACCCGTCATAACAATCCTCAACCAGTTCAACGTCAGGGTTAGCTACCCGAGGTATAGGAGGCTCGTCGAGTTGGCTGAGGGGCTTGCCCAGACGGTCTCGTGGATGTGGGCCAAGAGCGACCAGATACTCATAGCCGACTTCCCCCCGCCCCTCACAATCTCATCCCGAAACATCTCCATACCCAAAGGACTAACAGAGAAGATAAGGTTCATAGGACCCATAATAGAGGACACCGGCGGCTCCCCAGCCCCCGAGAAGCAGGAGGATGGGCGTCCTTTAGTCTTCATACCTTTGAGCGGCCCAAGATATGAGCGGAGGGTCCTGGCGGAAAGGATGCTTAGGGTTCTCCCAGCACTGTCCGAGAGATTCAGGGTTGTAATGACCCTCGGGGGGCTGGAGATGGATGTCCCGGGGCTTCCCGACGGTGTGAGGGTCCTGAGATGGGTTGATGACCAGATGAGGCTCTTCCAGGCCGCCGACGTGGTGGTTTGTAGGTCTGGTCAGACAACCCTCGCAAAGGCCTTGGTAAACGGTAAGCCCGTGGCCATGATACCCATACCCGCACACGCAGAGCAGGAGGGGAACGCCCTCTCGGTTCAGGAGAACGGGGCCGGGATAATGGTTAGGGAGGAGGAGGTTGGGGAGAGTCTGCCCAAGGCCGTGGAGAAACTAGTCGATGACGAGTCATACAGGAGGGCTGCGTTGAGATATAGGGAGGCGTTCCTGAGGCTTGACCCGGTCTCGGAGGTCCTCAAGGCCGTGGCTGAGGCAGCGGGCAAAAGTTTATCTCTTGAGAAGCCTAGGACAGAGGTGGAAGGTGGTAGATGAGTAGTCGTCCCAGGCTCCATCCCTCGGTTACACCAGCCAGGCTCATAGGTCTCTTGGAGCTAGTTGATGGTTATGGCGGTAGGGTGGACTTGGCCAGAATCTCCATAGAGCTTCAGAGCGACGCCGACGACCTCCTACCCGTCGTGGATGTAGCCGAGGAGCTGGGGTTCCTCAAGGTCGAGAACGGGGACGCAATACTAACCGAGAAGGGAAGGGAGCTCGTCAGAAGCACGCCCAGCAAGAGGAAGCTAATCCTGAGGAAGTCCATCGAGGGACTCGAACCATTCTCAACAGCCCTAAGGTTGGCGAGGCAGCGTGGAGAGTTCTCGGCAGAGGAGCTGGTGGAGGAGCTCAGCAAACTAAACATCCCAGAGGAGGAGTATGAGGACCCGGAGCAGATTCACAGCATGCTTCTAGAGTGGCTCCTCTACACGGAGAGCATAGGATACAACGGTGAGGAGAAGAGGTTCAGCAGACGGCGTTAGCTCAACATAGTATAGATTCTATCAACATACTCGTAGAACTCCCGGCTCCTCCTGGACCTCGGCCTAGGCATATTAACCTCAACAACCCCCGCAATCCTGGCCGGACGCTCCGTCAATACCACTATCCTCTCAGCCATCTCGACAAGCTCCTCCACGTCGTGGCTAACCATCACTATCGAGGAGGGTGGGAGGGCCTGGTTCATCCACATATTCAGTATCTCCCTCCTGAGGGATATTGCGGTTAGGGGGTCTAGGTTGCTGAAGGGCTCGTCCATGAGGAGGAGGTCGGGCTGTGAGACGAGGGCCCTCGCCAAGGCAACCCTCTGTCTCATGCCGCCGCTAAGCTCCGTGGGGTAGGCTGACTCGAAGCCCGAGAGCCCCACCATGTCGAGGAACGCCTTGGCCCTCTCCTCCTTCTCCTCCCTACTAAGCTCCTTCTCATGAATCAAGGCAAGCATAACGTTCTCCAAGACGGTATACCATGGGAAGAGGCTGGGGGACTGGAACATGATGGATATACGTGGGGTCGGCTTGGTGATGGGCCTCCCACGGAAAAAAACCTCACCCGACCGAGGCCTAAGCAACCCCGCCATAATCCTCAGGAGGGTGCTCTTACCGCATCCGCTTGGCCCAACAATCCCGACGAACTCTGCATAGTAGATTGTTATGGTTAGGCCTTGGAGAACAGGTAGCTCCCCGCCCCTCCTCATCCTGTAGCTGAAATATATGTCCCTCGCCTCTAGGATTGCCTCCCTCTGCCCGCCTACCTCATTTTCCTCGACCTTCACCTCGTCTTGATGGATGATTGGGCTATAAGACCCTTTAGGCCTCCTCGACTACCCTGAGCTTGGACACCGCTATGCCGTGAAGCCTCCTCCACAGCAGCCTGTTTAGGAGGACTATGAATGTGGCCATGGCTATCGTTGCCGATGCGAGTAGGGGTATGTCGCCCATGCTTATCGCAAGGCTTATGGTCTTGCCTATACCGGGTGCCGCCACCTCCCATACCCTGCCCTCGACCTCAAGCCTCTCAGCAATTATCAAGGTATTCCATCCACCGCCCATCGCAACTATCAGACCCGTTACCAGCGAGGGGAAAATCCTCGGGAAGTAGAGGTGCCTGAACCTTCCCAGCCCCTTGATTCCCAGGGCATCGCAGAGCATAACCTCCTCACTCGGAATAGACTTGAACCCGCCGTAGATTATGAAGAAGAGATACCACTGTATCCCGAGAATTATGATTATCAATGCTCCTAGCTCTATCGGTGCGCCCCAGGATGAGACCATGTCCATTATGAGTGGTGCGATTAGTGTAGCTGGTATTGATGCCCCGAGTTGGAGGAGGGGCACGACCATGGACTCGAGGATTCTCCTGCCATGGATTAGGACCGTTAGGGGGATTACCCAGAGAAGCGTTAGGAGTATTGCTGCTGCGACTCGGAGCACCGAGAACCCGAGCATAGCGAAGACGTTTACCCCGAGTCTCGTGAATCCATCCAGCATCATCCCGATTCCAGTGGGTATATTCGAGAGGAGGGGGGACAGGTAAAGGGTTAAGGTCAGGAGGACTACGCCGATTAGGGGCCAGAGATACCTTCTCAGCTCGCCCATCCTGGAGGATATGCCGCTGAACGCCGACGCCAGCTCACGGTGGCCTGGGAGATAGGCATGGGAGAAAACGTCCTTCAAGGGCTTGAACACCCTGTCGAGCCACACCCTTGGAACCTCAACAGGAACCTCCTCCATCCTATACCTCTCACTCATCCTTATCAAGGGGAGAAACACCAAGGCATTGGTTAGAAGGACTGCCACGGCCACAGCTACTATGCTTACAAGAAGCTCGAGATACCTGCCCGAGATTATGAAGCCCGCGGAGACGGAGCCTATCCCGAACAACTCAACCCTCATACCTCCCACCGAGATAATCTCGCTCGCCACGAGGAAGTAGAGGCCGTTGGCCCACGATGCGGGGAGATTCGCAGCTATCCTGGGAAACGTTATCGGGAGATACAGGTTGAGGAACCTCCTCCCAGCGCCTAGATTCAATGCCCGTGAGACCTCCAGAAGCTCCCCCGGCATAACCCTCACAGCCTCATACACGCCGAAGGCTATGTTCCAGACCTGGCTCGTGAATATCAGGAAGATTGCCGCCAGCTCCGGCCCGAGGATGGGGTTGAGCGATACAAATGCGTAGAGGGCGAGTGGAAAGAAGCTGAGTATCGGGATTGATTGAAGTATGTCCAGGACAGGTATTATAACCCTCTCGAGGACCCTGCTCATCCCCGCCGCTATACCCACACCGAGAGAAAACAGAATGGAGATGACTAAGGCCACGCCCATCCTTGCCCACGAGGCCATAAGACCTAAGAGGATGACGATGAGCGTCGATGAATCAAGCATTCCCCAACCAGGTTGCTTGAATGGGTTTTAGGCTTTTCTTCTCGCCTCGGCCAGCATGCTGTTCACGCAGTAGGCGGGGAACTTCTTCAGGTAGGTTCTGTGAGGCTCCTCCAACCCCATCTCATCAACTATGCTCCTAGCATTCCTGACGGAGTTCCTTATCTCCTCGACCAGGAACCTCTTCCAGTCCATCTTGGGTGCCAGGAGCTCCTTGAGGTTGAGCCTTCTCGCAAACCTGAGTGATATGTAGGCCAGCTTAAGCTTCTCCTCAAGCCTCTCCATGAAGAGTATTGGGAGCCTGAGAATGGAGCTCTTCTTCACTATATCCACGTAGTCGTCGGCCAGCTGATACGCTATACCCACCTGCTCCCCATACCTTCTCGCCAGCTCCACCACCCTAGGAGGAGCCTCGGCT
>JAHSRM010000090.1 GCA_021650775.1 Candidatus Benthortus lauensis | reverse complement strand
GCCGGCCTCGTGATGCTCTACATAGCTAGGAGGAGCCAGAGGCTCTTCAAGCTCCTTATAGGCTCCCTGATATGGCTGGTCTCCTTCGGAATCTCGGTCCTCTACCTCCTGACCATAGCAAACCTCTATGCTCCATGGCTCATCAGGCTCTGGATACCCTTCGGAGCGGCCATGGCCACGTTGCTGGCCTACGGTATGATGAGGGGGGGAGACATAGCGTCGGCGACGGCTGCCTCGGT
This sequence comes from Candidatus Benthortus lauensis, assembly GCA_021650775.1. Lineage (GTDB taxonomy): Archaea > Thermoproteota > Nitrososphaeria_A > Caldarchaeales > Wolframiiraptoraceae > Benthortus > Benthortus lauensis. Next base: position 16,666 of record JAHSRM010000090.1, on the reverse strand, counting down.
TGTTGCGGCGGGCTCGGGGGCCGTGATGGGCATAAGCATACCCTATTGGACATTCCTAGTCCTGGTTGTAGGGATATCGGTCTACGACACGGTGGCGGTCTTCAGGGGGCATCTCTCGACACTATCCAGGGAGGAGGCCCCCCAGCTAAGGGGACTAACGGTCGAGGCAGGCGACGTAACCCTAGGCCTAGGAGACCTCTTCTTCTACTCCCTAACAGCCTCCGCAATTATGTGGAACTATGGGGTGATACCGGCCCTGGCCTCCACCACGGCCCTAGTAGCAGGCTATATGACAGTCCTCCAGCTTCTAAGAAGGAGGAGGATACTCCCAGGCCTCCCCATACCCCTTTTGACGGCCCTCGCACTCGGGGTCCTGACCTCAATTCTTATATTACCCCAGCACTCCATATAAAATACCATGAGGAAGATTATCTGGGTTCTACTGCCAGTATTATTCGCCGCTCTGCTGATGGCCTCCACGCCTATGGTGGCAGCACAATACCAGCCACCCCACACAAACCCTGGCCCGGCCGTAGACCGCATAATCGTGAGGAGCTTCGACCTAGACATAGCCCCAGCAGCCTTGGAAGCAGGAGACATGGACTACTATCTCTTCGCCATCAGGGCTGAAGCCGCCGCCGAGCTGAGGGATAAGGGATTCGAGATATACTCCGCTCCAGCCGGATTGGTTGACATAATAGTTAACCCTGCGCCGGCGCCTGAGGGTGAGCTGAACCCCTTCTCGATACCCGAGGTTAGGTTCGCCTTAAACTACATAGTCGACAGGGACTTCGTGGTGAACGAGATTTACAAGGGAGCAGCCGCCCCGATGATAACCTTCCTATCATCCTTCGACTACGACTACGTAACAATCTTCGACATCATCGCCAGATACGAGTTCACCTACGATATCGACTATGCTAAGAGCCTTGTGGAGGAGGCTATGAAGGAAGCTGGAGCCGAACTCGTGGACGGGATATGGCACTACAATGGCAAGCCGATTGTCCTGAAGTTCATTATCAGGACCGAGGATGAGCGTAGGGAGATAGGAGATGCCTTCGCCTCGGCGCTGGAGCAGCTTGGATTCCAGGTGGAGAGGCTTTACATGGAGTTCGGCCAAGCAATCGACACGGTATACGGAACAGACCCGGCCGAGTTCCAGTGGCACCTCTACACCGAGGGATGGGGCAAGGGCGCTCCAGAGAAATACGACTCAGTAACCATTAACCAGTTCTGTGCACCATGGGTTGGGTTCATGCCTGGATGGGCTACCGAAGGATTCTGGCAATACGAGAACCCGGAGCTGGATGAACTAGGCCTCAGAATCTATAGGGGTGAATACACTGACCTTGAGCAGAGGAACCAGCTCTACCGCAAGGCCACCGAGATATGTATCCTTGAGTCAATAAGAATCTGGGTAGCCACAAGGCTCGACCCCTTCCCAGCCAGCCCCGACGTCCAGGGACTAACCGAGGATACCGGAGCAGGACTTAGGGCTCCTTGGAACATGAGGGAGGCATACGTGCCAGGCGAGAACGAGCTAACTGTCGGGCATCTATGGGTCTGGACTGAGACAACAGTCTACAACCCAGTAGGCGGGTTCGAGGACGTATACAGCGTGGACGTCTGGAGGAACCTATACGACATAGCGATAGCCAGGCACCCATTCACAGGCGCACCCATGCCCTTCAGGGCCACATACAAGGTCGAGACAGCTGGACCCTTCGGCAAGCTCCCAATACCGGAGGACGCCGTTATATGGGATGCCGAGAACGATAGATGGGTCCCGGTTGGAGCGGGTGCGCAGGCCACAAGCAAGATAACCTACGACCTATCCAAGTATACGCAGGCTAACTGGCATCACGGTCAGAAGATAAGTATGGCGGACTTCATCTACGGCATCGCCCAGCTCTTCGACATAGTATATGACCCTGAGAAGGCGGAGTATGAGTCTCCTATCGCAGCAACAGTTAAGCCTACACTAGACACTTTCAAGGGATTCAGGTTCGTGGATGAGAACACCCTCGAGGTCTACGTGGATTACTGGCACTTCGACGAGAACTACATAGCCGAATACGGGTTCCTGAGGAACGCTGACAGCGGCCACATGCCTTGGGAGATACTTGCAGCGATGGACAAGGTGGTGTTCGAGGATAGGGCTGCAGCATACTCCCAGGAGACATCGACCAAGAACCAGGTTCCATGGCTCTCCCTCGTGATAGAGGATGACGCAAGAATGGTCAGAGACGCCTTACAGGAGTTCCTGGACACCGAGTTCTTCCCAGAGAGCTGGTTCAGGGTAGGGGACAAGGTCTGGTTCACCAAGGAGGAGGCCCTCCAGAGATACCAGGCCGCAATCAACTGGTTCGACGAGAAGGGCATACTGGTAATCAGCGACGGCCCATTCTACCTAAACGACTTCGACCCAGCTGCCCAGTTCGCCGAGCTGGTGGCCTTCAGGGACCCATCCTACCCATTCAAGCCAGGGGACTGGTATTTCGGTAGACCTCAGCCCGTAGAGGTCCTCACACTCGACGTCGAGGACGTGGAGCCTGGAGCCGAGGCAACCTTCACCTTCACGGTAAGCGGGCCGGGAACACTGGCAGCAAAATACTTGGTAATCGACCCAGCGACCGGGGAACTATACGATGTTGGAGACGCAGTAGAGGTGGCTCCGGGAGAGTTCGAGATAAAGCTGAGCCCGAGGCTGACCCGCTCATTCCTGCCAGGCGAGTATAAGGTCGTGGTAGCAGCATTCAGCGACCAAGTCTCACTGGTCGGAAGCAGGTCGGAGTTCTTCGAGGTCCTAGAGCTCCCCATGGGCGTCCAGACAGTAACAGTAACAACCACGGCCGTGGAGACGCAGGTCGTAACAACAACAGTAGGCGCCCAGACAGTAACCACAACCGTGACAACCACCCGGACGGAGACGGTTGAGACCGTCCCGCCAACCATCTGGGCCATATTCGCCATAGTGCTGATAATAGCCGTGGCAGCCACAGCCTTCGTGGTAAGGAGGAGATCCTAGAGGTCTCCTCCTATCAATCTTTACTTTTTTGATAAAGTTAATATGCTGGGCTGGCTCCAACCCTTTTAAGGAGCCGGAATGGGTGTTTTAAGGACCATCGGGATCAGGGCTCTGACCCTCATCGGGGTTGTCATAGCGGTTCTTCTAATGCTCGTCATAGTTTTGGGGGTTACGGGGCTCTCTGACAAGATGCTGAAGGCCATAGCCGACCAGATACTGATGGAGATTAGGCAGGGCCTGGCACGTGAGATAAAGGACCCCGAGGCCCTCAAGGCAGCTATCGAGCAGCAGAGGATGGAGATCTACGCCGCATTCGGCCTCGATAAGCCCTGGTATGCCAGGATACCCGACATGGTTGTCAGGGTAATGACGTTCGACCTGGGATACACGAGGACCATTAAGAGCTTCACGGGTAGCCAGAGGGTTGCGGATATTATCTGGGAGAGGCTGCCCAACACCATACTCCTGGTAACCACGGCCATAGCCATAAGCGCCGTCCTAGGCCTCATTATAGGTGTGAAGGTTGCGACAAGGCCTGGGAGCAGGCTGGACAGGGTGGCCTCATACTTCTCGGCCATATCATTCGCCCTCCCCACCTGGTGGACGGGGATAATCTTCATCTTCGTCTTCGCATTCTACTTCAGGCTATTCCCCTTCGGGGGCATGTATAGCGCCCCTCCCCCCGAGGAGCCTCTCGCAAGGTTCCTCGACCTCCTCTGGCACGCCGCCCTACCCGTAACCACCCTCGTGGTCGCCCTTGTCGGCAGCTGGATTTACGTCACTAGGACCATCGTGCTTAACACCGCCCAGGAGGACTTTGTGGCGGCTGCGAGGGCTAAGGGTCTGCCCGAGAGCGTGGTGAGGAGGAGATACATCATAAGGGTGGCCGCCCCACCCATACTGACCAACATAGTCCTCGGGCTCGCAGGCTCCATAGGTGGTGCGATAATCACCGAGACGGTGTTCCAGTGGCCTGGGATGGGGAGCCTCTACTATCAGGCAATCTTCAGCCTTGAGGAGAACCTGATAATCGCCCTGACCTTCATCTTCACGGTGGTCTACGTGGCGGCCAGATTCATCCTCGAGATACTCTACATAGTGCTCGACCCAAGGGTGAGGTATTGATGTCGGTTGGAAGAGACGCCTTGAGGGAGTTCTGGGCAAGCAAGGTCTCGAAGATGGGGGTAGCCCTCCTAGTCCTCCTAGTAGTGGTCTCAGTCTACGTGGTCCTAACATACCCCCTAGACTTCGGGCTAAGATACTGGAACAACCCAGCATACTGGGCGGACAACCCCAAGGCAGTTCCACCCGAGTGGTGGAACCTCTTCACGGACAAGAAGCTCCCACCCCACGTCATCAAGGACTTCCATGAACCAAGCGATGTAAGGGACCAGAGAGGGAGGAGAATCCTGGAATACGTCTATAGCTTCGACTTCCAATACGATGAGTTCCCCTCCTTCCTCTCCATCTCGCTAAACAATGTAACGTTCTCTTCGAGGAGGCCGCCGAGGGTGGAGATATTCCTCGATAGGCCGGACAACATCTCGGTCAGGCTGCTCCGATTCACCGTCACAGGCCCCAGGCCCGGGGAGGAGGCTCCATACTTCAGGTATGTTGAGGCCCCCAACAGGGTGAGAATCACGGGTGATAAGAACGTCTTCTCAGCCCTCTCCGCCATGCTGAAGAAGTATTATGGGTTGTCTATTAGGCCGAGCGAGGTCGGTGAGATAGGGGCTGAGAAGGTTGCCTTCGGTGAGCCGTCTGGGGACGGGTTCAAGGTGCTTAGGGGCAGGTATGTTCTCAGGGCCGTGGTTACGGGTTATGACGAGGACGTTGATGTTGGGATGCTTAGGATGGTTGTGGGCGGAAGGGTTTACGGTTTCTCGGGCACCGACACGCTTGGAAGAGACCTCGCCGTAGGGCTTCTCTTCGGGTTCCCCATAGCCCTCCTAATAGGGTTCCTAACCTCCACTGTTACCACGATTATCGGGGCCATAACGGGCGTGATTAGCGGGTATATGGGCGGGAAGGTGGACACAGGCATCCAGAGGCTAAGCGACATAATCCTGAACATCCCCCTCCTCCCAATCCTAATCTTCTTCACATTCGTCCTCGGGACAGAGATACCACGGCTCTGGGTCATAATAGCCATACTGATAGCATTCAGCTGGCCAAGCCTAACCATAGTGGTCCGACCCATGGTCCTCCAGATACGTGAGAGCCAGTTCGTGGAGGCGGCTGTGGCCATAGGTGCTCCAAGGCTCTGGATAATGTTCCGCCACATCTTCCCCCAAGTGGCACCATTCGTCTTCGCCCAACTAATCTTCTTCACACCCTCAGCCATACTTGCAGAGGCAGCCCTAAGCTTCCTGGGGCTCGGGGACCCGAGCATGCCCACATGGGGCCAGATACTCGAGACAGGGTTCAGGAGCGGCGGCGTCTACATAGGATACTGGTGGTGGGTCCTGCCCCCAGGCCTCCTAATAGTCTTCGCAGCGATAACCTTCGTCCTGATAGCCTTAGGGCTTGAGCCCGTCGTGAACCCCAGGCTTAGGAGGATGAAGTAGGGTGGCCGTGCTGGATATAGTGAACCTGAGGCTCTATTACAAGACCCTGCGTGGAACAGTCAGGGCTGTTGAGAGGGTCTCATACAGGGTTGAGCCTGGCGAGGCCCTGGGAATCGTGGGCGAGTCTGGGTGCGGGAAGACGAGCATGGCCAACGCCATAATGAGGACCCTTCCATCCAACGTGGAGGTCTATGACGGCCACGTGATAGTGGATGGCCACGACGTTGTCAGGATGAGTGAGGAGGAGGTCAGGAGGAAGATTAGGTGGAGGAAGGTCTCCATGGTCTTCCAGGGAGCCATGAACGCCCTAAACCCCGTAATCAGGGTCGGCCTCCAAGTGGCGGAGCCATTAATCATACACGAGGGCATGGATAAGAGGGAGGCGCTGGAGATAGCGAGGGAGAAGCTGAAGCTGGTAGGCCTGCCCCCAGAGGTCTCGGATAGATACCCGCATGAACTCAGCGGCGGGATGAAGCAGAGGGTCGTGATAGCCATGGCCCTGGTCATGAACCCTAAGCTGGTGATACTCGACGAGCCTACCTCGGCCCTAGACGTGAGCATCCAGGCCCAGATAATGAACCTCCTCAAGAAGCTCAAACGAGAGATGGGCCTCTCCATGATCTTCATAACCCACGACATAGCCCTGGCAAGCGACCTAAGCGACAGGATAGCAGTCATGTATGCGGGGCAGGTGGTTGAGATAGGGTCTGCTGAGCAGGTCCTCCTGGAGCCCAAGCACCCCTACACCCAGAAGCTCCTGGCCGCAACCCCGAGGCTGAGGGCCGACATAACACCCGAGTTCATACCCGGGGCACCCCCAGACCTCGCAAGCCCGCCCCAGGGATGCCGGTTCCACCCAAGATGCCCATACGTGATGGATAGGTGTAGGAGGGAGGAGCCGCCTGACTTCGAGGTGGATGGTGGGAGATACGTGAAGTGCTGGCTATACGGTGAGGAGGGGTGACCGACCTACTCAGACTCCAGGACATAAAGGTCTACTTCAGGTCGAGGGCCGGCCTATTCAAGACCGTTGAGGTGAAGGCCGTGGACGGCGTAAGCCTGAGCCTCGGGAGGGGTGAGACCCTCGCCCTAGTAGGCGAGTCAGGATGCGGGAAGACGACCCTGGCCCGAACCTCCCTGAGACTAATCAGGCCGACCTCCGGCAGAATAATCTTCGACGGAGCCGACATAACCCATCTCCCTGAGTCGGAGCTCAAGTGGTTCAGGAGGAAGGCTCAGGCAATCTTCCAAGACCCATACTCGAGCATAGACCCCTTCATGACTGTTAAGCAGATTCTCGAGGAACCCCTCATACTCCACAAGATAGGGAGCAGGGAGGAGAGGATGGAGATGATTGCAAGGGCGTTGGAGGACGTGAAGCTGACGCCCGTGGAGGAGTTCATGGGCAAGTATCCGCACATGCTGAGCGGGGGGCAGAGGCAGAGGGTCGTGATAGCCCGCGCCCTCATACTTAGACCCGAATACATAGCGGCCGACGAGCCCGTCTCCATGATAGATGCCTCGAGTAGGGCCGAGATACTCTACCTCATGAAGGAGCTCCAGGAGAGGTATGGGGTAGGGTTCCTATACATAACCCACGACATAGCCACGGCCAGGCACTTCAGCGACAGGATAGCGGTCATGTATCTGGGGAAGATAGTCGAGATGGCTGAGCCGAGGGAGCTTATCGAGAACCCCCTCCACCCATACACCCAGGCCCTAATCGAGGCCGTCCCAGAGCCAGACCCAAACAACAGGTTCAGGGAACGTAAAGTAATCCCAGGCGAGCCCCCCAGCCCCATCAACCCGCCCCCCGGATGCAAATTCCATCCAAGATGCCCATACGTGATGGATAGATGCAGGACCGAGGAACCCCAGCTTCAAGAAATCAAGAAGGGACACCTAGTGGCCTGCCACCTCTACTAATCTCTTAGAGCCTCCCTTATTGCCGCCCTTGCGAGAATTCTGGTCGAGTCGAGTATGGGTAGGGGCGAGGACTCCTCGCTTATTATGAGGGGCAACTCTGTGCATCCAAGTATCACAGCATCGCACCCCATCTCCCCAAGTTTATCTATTACACCAAGCAAATACTTCTTTGAGCTTTGAGTAAATTTTCCACGTATTAGTTCATCGAAGATTATCCTGTTTATCTCCTCCCTATCCTCCCTGTCAGGCACGCTCCACTCTATTCCACGAGGTTCGAGTTTTGAAGGATAAACATCCGACTCCATAAGATATCTTGTTCCCATTACCCCGAGATGCTTGTAACCCTTCCTTTCAGCTTCCTTGGCAACCTCCTCGGCTATATGGAGCCATGGGATTGGGGACCTATCTATAAAGAGGTCGAATGCCTGGTGAATCGTGTTGTCGGGACATATGACGAAGCTTGCCCCCACCTTTGCGAGCTTCTCGGCCGACGAAAGCATAAGCTCCGCCACCTTCCCCCATTCACCAGCCTCGATATACCGCATATACTCATCAAAGGGATGCGTATGCATGGTTACCTCGGGATGGGCGTATTTCCTTCCAATAAATCTCTCACCTTCAACGCAGATGGTCACGTAGCACAGGGATGCTCCCTCAGCGCTACATGCAGCTATGCCGATGTGCTTCATACGCAGGTTTATTGGGATGCTGGATTATAAATCGTTCCGCAATGTTAGTTAAGCAAATTAGGAGGTTTAGGTCTGGATAGGTTGATAGCCTATGTTTGATTTGGTGGTTAAGGGTGGGAGGCTTAGGGATGGCCGGAGGGTGGATGTTGGTGTTAGGGGTGGGGTGATTGCGGAGATAGGTGAGGGGCTTAGGGGTGATGTCGAGCTTGATGCGGGTGGAGGCCTCGTAACGGAGTCATTCGCCAACCCCCACCTCCACATGTGCAAGGTCTACACGCTTGAGATGATTGAGGACGAGGCCATGAAGCATTACCATGGTGCTGGGATGGGGGGAGCCATGACGGCCATAGAGATAGCCTCCAAGGTCAAGGAGAGATACCATGAGAGCTGGATATACGAGAACGCCAGGAAGGCCGCCCTCGAGGCCCTGAGGCACGGATGCCTCCACATAAGGGCTTTCGTGGACACGGATACAAGGGCGAGGCTCGAGGGCGTTAAGGCCCTGCTCAGGCTGAGGGAGGAGCTACGGGGCGTGGTGAGCATCCAGGTCGTCGCGTTTCCGCAGGATGGCGTGGTTAGGGATGAGGGTGCAGGGGAGCTTGTCAGGAAGGCCGTGGAGATGGGCTGCGACGTTGTGGGAGGGATACCGTGGATAGAGCTGACCGAGGAGGACGCCCAAACCCACATAGACCAGATGTTCGAGATAGCGGTGGAGCACGGCAAGGACGTGGCGATGCTGGTGGACGACGCCGGAGACCCCGGGCTGAGGACCACCGAGGCCCTGGCCAAGAAGACCATCAAGACGGGCTGGAACGGGAGGGTGACGGCATGCCACGCAAGGGCCATGGAACTCTACCCAGACCCATACTTCAGGAAGCTCGCCAAGCTACTGAGGAGGGCGGGTGTGAGCGTGGTCTCAGACCCCCATACGGGCCCGCTGCACGCCAGGGTTAGGGAGCTTTTGGGCGAGGGCGTGAACGTGGCCTTGGGTCAGGACGATATAGCCGACGCCTACTACCCCTACGGGAGAAACAAGATGCTTGAGGTGGGGTTCCTTGCCTCACACCTCCTCTGGATGACGAGTAGAAGCGATATGGAGACCCTATACGACATGATTACGTGGAGGGCTGCCGAGGCCATGGGGGTCAAGGGGCATAGGATTGAGGTGGGGGCCCCAGCCAACCTGGTGGTCCTCCCTGTCAAGAGTGTGTGGGAGGCGTTCTGGTATCAGCCTGAGCCGAGGTATGTGGTGAGCGGGGGTAGGCTCGTGGCCGAGAACGTGGAGGAGTATAGGCTCCACCTATGAGACGCTACTCGGCGAACTCCACCTCGACAGGCTCGCCCATCGTCCTCTTCACATAGATTGACTGGACGTTCCTAAACCTCCTCTCAAGCCTGTCCACAACCTTGGAGATAACGGCCGCAGCGTTCTCGGCGAGTGCCTTTGAGTCCATGTCCTCGGTCCCTATGATGCACATGGCCTGGGGGTTCTTCCTCACATTGACCGAGACGCTCCTGTTCAGCTTCCTCACCATCTCAGCGAGGTTGGTTCCAGGCGGGATGGGCGTAGGCCTCTTCCCCCTCCCCCCGAGGGCTGCTCCAAGAGCCTTTGCGGCGAGGCCCATTAGAGGCGGCTCGACCAGGAAGAAGTCGTATTCGCTTGCTATCTTCTTGGCGAGCCTCTTGTTCCCTACAAGGGCCTCAAGCTCCTCCCGCTCAATCACCCTATCCACGCCCTCAATCTTCTTGGCCTCGGATGCAAGGGCTGGGCCGCCTATCACGCAGACCTTCCTCCTCTTCTCGCCGAGTCCGTGGGGCAGCTCCACGACCTCCACGAACCTGTTCTCAGGCCTCCTAAGGTCTATGTCCCTCAGGTTGATTACCAGCTCGATTGACTGCTTGAACCTGCGGGGCTTCCCAGCCTTCTTGGCCCTCTCAATCGCCTCCACCAAGCTGTCCTCGAGAGCCCTCAGCATCGGATACCAGCACCGAGAACCATCTAATAAGCATCATTACCGGATGAGCCTCCCCACCGCCATGTATAGTCCGTAGAGGCTGACCATGTGGAGGGAGATTATGGGGAGGGAGAGGAGGGCTCCTGAGAGGCTGCGGGAGAGGGGGTAGAAACCCATGAGGCTGGAGGCCAGGGCAGGGCCATAGATGATTGATGTGAGGGCCAGGGACGTGAGGAGGAGAGGCTTCACCGCACCTCTAGGCCCAGCCCACCTACCCCACACATACACCGCCCAAGAGGACTCGAGGTATCCGTAGGCCATGCTGAAGAGGGGGACCTTCACCGCACCCATCCCTGGGAGGAGGCTTACGAGCCACGTGCACCAGCCATCCACCATACAGGCTGCCCAGAGGGGGAGCGTGAGGATTAGCCAGGGTATCCAGAAGTCTAGGCCCTGGATGTATGGGTAGAGGGGAGGCGGCTCCATACCCGGGACCTCGTCGATGAATACGTAGGTCTGGGTCGCTCCTGCAAGGGAGATGAAGGCGGTTAGGAGGCCGAGGAGAAGCCTCCATGGGTCAGGCCTGAATACCTCGTGGAGAAGCCTGGGAAACCTGTTTAGCTCCATCCCTACGACTCTTCCTTGATGAGGTCGTCGTAGACCCCTTCCTCCACCTCACGTATAACCTCCTTGGGATGCTTCCCCTCAACGGTTACCCCCATGCTTACACATGTGCCGAGGACCTGCTTGACGGCCGCCTTCAGGGTCTTGGCCCTCATATCCCCCCTCTTGAGCCTCGCTATCCTGACAACCTGCTCCATGCTAAGGTTGCCTACAGCCTCCCTACCAGGCGCACTAGACCCCTTCTCGACCCCGGCCTCCTTGACTATTAGGGCTGCCGTCGTAGGGGTCCCCACATTGACCTTGAACTGCTTGGTCTCGGTGTCTATTATGACCTCGACCGGCACCCTCATGCCCTTGAACTCCTGGGTAACCCTGTTTATCTCCTCGACTATCTGGAGGACGTTTACTCCGAGTGGGCCGAGGGCTGGGCCTATTGGTGGGCCTGCGTTGGCCTCTCCTCCAGGGACCAGGAACCTGAGGGATTTCTCGGGCATGCCTTACCTCACCTCACCCGACTGTTTCATAACCCTTACCTGGTCTGCTGGAACGGAGATTGGGAGGGGGAAGGCTGCGTCGCTCGGCTCGATTGTCACCTCGTTCTTGGGCTTATCTATCCTTATGACCTTCCCGCTTATCCCCTGGAGAGGCCCCGAGATTATCTCGACTACGTCTCCCATGGAGATGGTCTCTATCATGGGTCTCTCGACAAGGTGGGGCATGAGCTCCTTCATCTCGACAGGCATGACCGGCCTGGCCTTGACGTGCCTTATCCCCTGCGTCAGGAGGGAGACCCTCTCCTTGCTCTCCGCCTCCACGAAGATGTATCCCTTGATTGAGGGTAGGAAGAGGATTGAGTGTATGTCCTTGTCCCCCGGCCCTATCCTGGCCTCCATTATCCTAACCACGTTCCTCTCCTGCCCAACCGTCACCTTCACGGCGAAGAACCTGGTCCTCCCGGCCTCCGGCAAACCCCAACACCACGCCTACAGGCTCTGTAATGCGAGTGCTAGGAACCTTATAATAAAGGCTATCAGCCCGATGACCGAGACCCCTAGCAGGGTGATTCTAAGGGCCAGCATGAACTCCCTCCTGCTAGGCTTCCTAGCGAGCTTGAACAAGGTAACCGTGGATTTCAGGAAGTCCCCTAGACCCATTCCACGACATCCTCGGGCAGGCAACCATATAAGGCTTATCCTCTTATGCCTCCGTAGGCGAGTATCCGTGTCAGGTATCTCTGGAAGACGATGGCTATGATTAGTATCGGGAGGGTTGCTATGGTGGCGGCCGCAGATATTGCCTCCCAGTTTACTCCCTGGGCCTCCCTCATCCCCGCAATCCTCACCGGCAGGGTCATGACCTCGGTCTTGGAGAGGACGAGGGCGAACATGAACTCTGTCCAAGACCAGATGAAGACGAAGAGCGCTGTAACCACTATACCGGGTGCGATGAGGGGGATTACCACGTGCCTGAGGACACCAAGCCTGCCACACCCATCTATCGAGGCTGCGTCCTCAAGGTCTTTGGGGAGCTCGGAGACGAATCCACGTATCATCCAGACTGCGAAGGGCAGGCCTATGGTTAGGTGGGGGAGGATTATGGCCGCATACGTGTCTAGCAGGCCGAGCCTCTGCATCAGCAGGTAGTATGGGACTATGACCACGACCCCTGGGAGGAACTTTATCGAGAGTATCCAGAAGGGTAGAGTGTCTCCGCCGACCTTGAACCTCGCAAAACTATACCCGGAGAAGATGGCCAGGACACTCGATATGATGGCCACGGCACCAGCTATGATGACCGTGTTCACCATGGGCTTATAGACCTCCGGGATGGCCTCGCCCCAGTATTGGAGGTCCGGGTTGAGGGTGAAGAAGGAGGGAGGGTAGGTCATCAGCTCCTCCCTCGGGAGAATCGAGGTAAGTATCATCCAGTATATCGGGAAGAGGGCTATGACGAGTGCGACGAGATACAATACAGCGTAGATGATGGCTCTGGCCCTCACGCCCTAATCACCCTGACCAGCAAGGTTAGAATAATCGAGAGGAGTATAACGATTATCCAGCCCATGGCCGCCGAGTATCCAAGCTCAAAGTATCTGAAGCCGGCTATGAAGGCGTAGAAGGTCACTATCTCTGAGGAGGTTCCCGGCCCCCCGTAGGTCAGGACATACACCACGTCGAATGCCCTGAGCATCTCTAGGACTCGGATGAGTATCGCTACAAGTAGGACGGGTTTAAGGAGCGGGAGGATTATGTGTATGAAGAGCCTGAAGCCGCCTGCCCCATCAACCTTGGCGCTCTCCACAACCTCCTGGGGAAGCGAGAGAAGCCCGGCATAGGAGATGAGCATTATGAAGGGCGTCCACTGCCATGAGTCTATGAGGATGAGGGTTAGGAGGGAGTATTGGGCGCTGTTCACCCACCCTATCCCCTCGACGCCGAAGAGCGAGAGAATATAGTTCACGGGGCCTGCGGTTGGGTGGAAGAGGAGCCTCCCAGTCCAGCCGACGGCCACGGGTATAACCATGGAGGGGAGGATTAGGGCCGTGACCAGCGCTCTACGTTTGGTGAGGTTGAAGAGGAGGAGTGCCACGCCCAGCCCTGCGCTTAGCTGTATTGCGAGTCCGAGGCCCACGTAGTATGCAGTTCTTAGCAGGGCGTCGTGAAAGCGGGAGTCATCGAGGATTCTCAGGAAGTTGTCCAGACCTATGAATGGATACTCCTCTCCAGGGTTGAGACGTATCCTGAGGTCGGCGTTCCTGAAGGCCACATTAAGGGAGTAAATCAAAGGGTAGACGACCACAACTATGAGGACGAGGATTGTTGGGAGGATTAAGGCCCAGGCATATAGCCTGTTAGAAGTCTTCACCATAGCCCCCCACGTGGGTTATGGAATTCAAAATAAAAGGTTTGTGGAGAGCTAAAGGCTCCCCTTAACCTATTAGCTCCCACATCTTCCGGTAGAATTCCTTCTGCTTATCCCTTCCAAGCTTGTCGGTTATCTGCTCCCACTCCTTCGCAACCCCGTCTAGAGCCTCCTTGGCGGACATTATCTCTCCGGCGAGATACTTCGAGATTCCTAGGTCCAGCTTGTCGAGGTATTCGAAGGCTCCGGGTATCTTGAGGAGTGGGAAGCCTTTCTCGAGGGCCTCGGCGTATGCGTCGAGTAGCGGGACGGCGTGGGGCTTGAGCTTCCTGAACCTGTAGCTGTGGATGTGAGAGTATCGGTATGGGTCATGTCCTGTGTCGGGCATGAAGTCGGTTGGAGCCATGACGTTCTCCAGGCTGGCCTCAGGACCCGTGATGAACTTTATGACCGTGTATGCGGCCTCAGGGTTCTTCGAGCCCTTAACCACCGAGACAACCCACGCAGCATCAACTATCGTGTATTGATAGAGCTTCCCATCCTTCTCCACGCCAGGTATCATGGCCACGCCCAGCTGCGGCTTGGGAGGATTCTCAACCGGGAGTGGGGCCAGCTCATCCGACCTCTTGCCCTCATCGGGCCAATGTATCCACATTCCTATGATACCCTCCTTCATGGCGGCTGTGAAGAGCTCGTCCCACTCGAATCCCAGGACGCCGGGCGGGGCCAGGTCCTTGGACCTCTTGAGGACCTCGAGGGCCTCGACTGCTGCGTCGGTGTTGATTAGGGGCTCCATGGTGTCCCTGTCGAAGTAGTCTCCCTGCCCGTTTCTCGCCGCCGCTATGTATGGCACGTATCTGAAGAGATACCAGTAGTAGCTTCTCCCCCTCCTGAGCTGGTCGGCTATCCCGAAGAAGTCCTTCGTCAGGGTGCTTCCCGCAAGCTTCTCACCCTTCTTCCTGGTGAAGAACTCGGCTACCTCCAGGGCCTCCTCCCAGGTCCTCGGAACCGTCAGCTCCCTTCCATACTGGGACTTGAAGTTATCCCTCTCCTCCGGGTGGTCGAAGAGGTCCTTCCTATAGTATAGGAAGAAGGTGTCTCCGTCGAGGGTCAGGGAGTAGACCTTCCCTCCCCAAGTGTTCTGGAAGTTCCTGTATCCGCTGATTATGTCTCCCCACCCAGGATCGCCCTCGGGCTTGCTCATGAACTCGTCGAGAGGCTGGATGAAGGGCTCGAAGTCTCCTATCCAGGCGGAGTTCCACTGGATTATGTCGTATTCCGGCGGGGAGGCCTGGATTCCGAGGAGGGCCTTGGAGTATATGTCCTCGGGCGGGGTCTCCACCACCTCCAGCTCGATGCCCCACCTATCCTTAATCACCTGACTCCACTTCTTCCACGGAACAGCCTGATGCCCCGAGTGAACCAGGGCCGTAATCTTCACGCCCTCAAAGGGCCTCGGAGGACCAGCGGTAACAGTCTGGGTAACGGTCTGGGTCTGGACAACCGTCTCGGTCCTAACCTCGGGGGGCGCCATCTCCGCAGGCTTCAGAGACCATCCCACCGCAGCACCCACAGCTAGGCCTGCGACAGCGCCGCCAACACCCGCTAGAAACTCCCTTCTACTAGTTCCCTTCTTCTCAGACATACGTCTAGTTTCTCTCTATAGGGGTTTATAAGATTTTGTGGTAAGCACAGAGGGAGATGGTTTTTACAGTGTTTGTCCATGGTGTCGGGGGATGAGTAGTCTGGAGGATATATTGGACTCGGTGGCCTCTCCCCAGAGGCTTGGGATGCTTAGGGCGCTTAAGAGCAGGGAGCTTAGCTACACGGAGCTTCTAGAGAGCGCCGGGATGGATAAGGTTAGGGATGCGGGTAGATTCACGTATCATCTCAAGAAGCTTCTCTCCGCAGGGCTCGTGGAGTCTGATGAGGGCTCCCGCAGGTATAGGCTCACCCAGAAGGGTAGGCTCCTCCTAGAGTATCTCGAGAGGATGGAGAAGGAGCTTGGCTCCAAGGCCATGATGATAGTTAGGAGGAGTCAGCACATAATCGAGCCGTTCGATAGGAGCAAGATTGCCGAGGCGCTTGTGCGTGAGGCTGGGCTGACGCCGAAGCTGGCCGAGGAGGTGTCCATAATGGCTGAGGAGAAGCTGAAGGGCCTCAAGGTCGGATACCTTACGGCCTCCCTGATACGTGAGCTGGTAAACTCAATCCTCCTAGACATGGGCCTAGAGGAATACAGGCACAAACTTACGAGGGTCGGCATGCCGGTATACGATGTCTCAAGACTCCTGAAGGCCGTGGAAGAAAGCAAGACGCCCTGGATATTCGTGGACAGGGCCTCTGGAGCCGTCTCACGTGAATACCTGGTCCTAGACTTCCTGCCAAGGGATGTGGCCGAGGCCCACCTCTCAGGAAGAATAGACCTCCACGGCCTCGGAGGATGGCTGACATCAATCTACGGCATGGCGGTAGGCGGCGACATAATAGATAGCCTCGGCAGGGTTCTATGGGTTAGGAAGGAGCTTCTCGTGGAGAGCCCCCGCAAAAACCTAGATAAACTAATCATTCTTCAGAAGGTGGTCCACCCTGATACATGGGTTGCCCTCAAACCCGAGAACGCCTCCACGTTAGCCAGGCTTGAGGCACCAAGGCCGCTGAGAACCCTAATCATGGTGGATATACTGTCTCATGGCGGAGATTTGCATAAGGTTGATGAGGCGGTTAGGAGGGGTGGGTTTAAGCCTATCTACTATACCGGTGGGCGCATCCTACCCTCGGGATACAAGGTGGGCGAGGGCTTAATCCACTCCATCGCATCACTCAACATACCCGCAGCCGTCCTCGAGTCCGGGAGGGACCCGGGAGAGACCATGGAGAGGGTCAGGGAGCTGGCCCGCCTCGCATCCCAGGCCCTATCCAAGGCCCTCAAGCTCTATAGGAGGCTCTATGGGATGAAGGTCTCGGGTGCGGTGGCCCTCTGCGGCCTCTATGAGTCGGCGAGGCATCTAACAG
>JAHSRM010000063.1 GCA_021650775.1 Candidatus Benthortus lauensis | reverse complement strand
TAATCTCCTTGAATGCGTCGAGGAAGTCCTTCATCGTCACGACCAGGTTATCAAGTATCTCGGGCGAGATCTTCTCCTCGCTGAAGTCTATGCTTGGGAGTATCCTCCTGATGGACTTCATGGCCGCCTCCCTGCACAGAGCCGCCAGGTCGGCCCCCGTGTATCCACGGGTCATCTCGGCCAGCCTATCCAGGTTCACATCATCCGCCAGGGGCATCCCACGTGTATGTATCTGGAGTATCTCCCTCCTACCCTTCTTATCGGGTATGCCTATCTCTATCTCCCTGTCGAATCTCCCGGGTCTCCTAAGAGCAGGGTCGAGGGCGTTGGGCCTGTTGGTCGCACCTATTACTATGACCTGTCCCCTTGACTCGAGGCCGTCCATGAGGGCGAGGAGCTGGGCCACCACACGCTTCTCAACCTCTCCCGTGACCTCACTCCTCTTGGGTGCTATTGCGTCCAGCTCATCAATGAATATTATGCTCGGGGCCTCCTCCTCGGCCTTCTTGAATATCTCACGGAGCCTCGCCTCAGTCTCGCCATAATACTTGTTCATTATCTCGGGCCCGTTGATTAGTATGAAGTTTGCCTCGGCCTCGGTTGCCACGGCCTTCGCCAGCAGGGTCTTCCCGCATCCAGGTGGGCCATAGAGTAGGACGCCTTTAGGTGGGTCGATTCCGAGCTTCTGGAATAGCTCTGGGTATCGGAGCGGAAGCTCTATCATCTCCCTTACACGCTGTATCTGTTCCTGGAGGCCTCCTATGTCCTCGTATGTTACGCTTGTCCTGAAGGCCCTCTCCTGGACCACCTTGCTGTGGATTACGAGCTTTGTCTTGGGGGTTATCTTGACCACGCCTGAGGGCCTGGTCTGGATGACTGCGAAGGTGAAGAGGTTGCCGAAGAAGAGGACGGGGACGATGTTCTTCTGGACAAGCGGATACTCAATCAACCTGCTCTTCACGAGCCTTGTGAAGTTCTCGTCAGGCCGGACAGTCGTGCTCACAGGTGCGAGGACAACTAGCTGAGCCTCCTTCACATCAGCCTTCCTAACGGTTACCCAGTCGTTAAGGGAGACTCCAGCATTGCTTCTGATGTATCCGTCTATTCTTATGATGTCCTTCTCATCCTCCAGGTATCCGAGCCAGAGGGTTGCCGCCGTGAGCTTCCTCCCCCTAATCTCAACCATATCGCCTGTCTGGAGACCTGCACTCGCCCCAACCTCCCTATCAATCCTGGCTATCCCATAACCCACGTCCCTCTGCCTGGCCTCGGCAACCCTGAGGCGAAGCTCCTTAACACTCATCCAAACTCATGGGTCTCCGACCACTATTTAAGTAAAAATGCCCAACACAATTAAAAAACTGCACATATATGTGCATGTTTTACGAGAAACGTGGGTTAAAGTCTGCTAACCATAACCACCTCTATATCTTCGACCTCCGGGAAACTCTTCAAGAATTCTTCGAGTTTATCGGTTGAGCCCTCCTCCTCGGGTGCTGTGAAGGCTGCCTGGAGGACCGACATCCCGAATGCGAGGGGCTCCTTCCTAGCCTCCTTGAGCTCTATCCCGCTTGGAAGCCCCTCCCTAATCTTCTCCGATAGCTTGTCTAGGTCCACGTCGGAGTCGGATGGGATTATCCTAACGACCACGGCTACCCTGGCCATTCCCCATCACCTTAGGGACCCACGAAGCCGCATGAGGGGCATGTGTATTCCCTTGCAAGCTCCCTGCATACACGGCATCTCCATATCCTAACCTTCCCGCAGTTGGGGCATGGGAAGCTTACCGCAGGCTCATGCGGGGTTATTGGTCTATGGCAGGAGGTGCATGTGGGTAGGATTATCTGGTCGCTCATCCCCTTAGGCGGGGAATAGCTATAATTTTAATCCTCCCATGGGTGTGAGGCTTAGGAGGGTTCTCAGGAGGGCTGCCGGGAGCCGTGGGTCCCCCATAATCCTTAGGATGCTCCTGAACTGCGAGTCCATGTCACCCTTCTCCCTCAATAGTTCTGGGAGGCCTGAGTCTGCGATTGCGGGGAAGAGCTTGTCATAGAGTCTGGGCGGTATCTTGGAGACTATCTTTCTTAGCCCCGCTATCCTCTCCAGCTCTCCTACAACCCCATTAACCACCCTTAGATGCCTATCAGGGGATTCCCCACGCTCCACCGATGCTATGGCCCTCGCTATGTTCCTCCCTATCAGCCCCCCCATCATGACGCCTCCGCCAGTAGTGGCCTTGACATGGCCCGCCGCATCACCTACGGGAACAAACATGGAACCATTCCAGGGATGCATGGGTCTGCCGGTGTATATTGCATGAGTTATCCACCCCTCTATCTCGGCGTCCCCGAACTCCTCCCCCATAAACCTCCTAAATCTCTTGAGTAGATGGGTCTTGGACGCCACCCCGATTTTCCCGTATTCGTCGTTGAGGGGTATTAGGTATCCGAAGAAGTCGGGGAGGTAGTCCTTGAAGTAGAGGTAGACGTATCGGCTGTCGTGGCCATGGCCCCTGACCACAGCCTGGATTATTGGGAGCCACTTCTCCCTCTCAGGCCCCCTCCCCATGACCCTCCGGGTCAGGACAGCCC
>JAHSRM010000082.1 GCA_021650775.1 Candidatus Benthortus lauensis | reverse complement strand
GGTTGGACGAGGAGGGTTATCGACCTCCCGCTCTCGGCCACATCATACTCGACCTCCTCTCCAAGGGCGGGTATCCTCGGCTCAACCTCTATCGATATCCCGAGCTCCCTCTCTATTCGTGAGATGGTTTCACCCTTTCTTCCCAGAATCTTGGGTATCACGCTCTTATCGACCCTGACGATGGCCTTGTTGGGTGGGATGACCTCGACCTCCGCCTCGGGGTCAAACCTCCTAACCTTCTCCAGAATCCTCTCGCTTGCCAGCCTCCTCACGGCGTCCACATACTCCTTAATCTCCTCCACAGGCACTATGACGTTCTCCTCCCCATAGGTGTATATCTCATACTTGAGCTCGCCTGTCTCAAAGTCCCTAACCTCTATGACGGGCCTGGCCAAGTCCGCCGAGCTCATGCCTGTTGGAACCTTGACCACCATGTTCAGCTCGTAGACCTCCTTGACCTCGCCGTCCTTCAGGAAGATAACCGTGTCCAAGATGTGTGGAATCATGCCCAGCTCAACCCTTCCTATGAACCTCTGGATTGCGTCCACCGGATCGCTTGCGTGAACCACCCCTATCATCCCGACGCCCGCCAGCCTCATGTCGGTGAATATCTGGAAGTCCCTGCTCCTCCTAATCTCGTCGAAGACGGTGTAGTCGGGGCGCACAAGGAGGAGGACCTCGGCGGTCTTCTCGAAATCGCCTTCAAGCGGCCCATATTGGGTTATCTCGGGACCCACCTGAAGGTCCCTCGGGGACTCAAGCGTCTTAACTATCTTCCCCTGCCTGGCATAGAACTCCGCCAGACTGCTTGCGAATGTTGTTTTACCTGAGCCGGGTGGACCTGCGATGAGTATTCCCTCCGCCTTGGTTCTCAGCCTCTCCATCAGCTTGTCGGATAGACGGTAATCCTCTATGCTGAGCTTTACTATGGGCCTAACAATCGTTACCTCTAACCCGTCGGAGAATGGGGGCCGTGCTATCGATATCCTGTATTCTCCAAGCTGGATTACGGTTGCATGACTTCTAACAATCTCCACCGTTCCCCTCTCGCTTGTCCTAACCTCGTTCATAATCTCCTCGATGACCTTCTCTATCTCCTCCTCGCTGCACGGCTCATCCCTAAGCTTCACCAACCTGAATCTGCCCGGCCTACCCCTCTTCGCCATGGGCGGTGCGCCTGCCTTTAGGTGGACGCTGAGGGTGTCGGGCGTGAAGTATTGCTCGAACCTTAGCTCCTCCCTCCTCTCATATGACTCGATGTATTTCACGGGGATGCCCTCGGCCTCGGCTACGAGTGCCTGGACGTAGTCGGAGGTGTAGAGGGTTGCGTCCTCGCTCTTGGCCACATCCCTTATCAGGGCGTCTATCCTCCCGCTTCTCGCAAGCTTGATGTCCTCGAGGCTCGGCCTCTCGCCCACAAACCTGACGTCCAAACCACGTTCAGACGCTATCCTCTTAATCTTCTTCAGCTCCTCGAGTCCCTTGAACCCTACATCCCTCCCCTTAGAGGCCTGGGCCTGAAGCTCATCGATAACAGCGACAGGGATGATTATCTCGCACTCCCCAAGCTCGCCGCTCTCCAGCAACTCGGAGAACTTTCCATTAATTATTATGCTTGTATCCGGAACAACCTTCAAGTCCTATCCAACCCGAGGCTTGAGCCACGTAATCTAAAACCCTTTCGCATCCTGTAATGATGTATGGAGAGAAGGATTAATACAAGTAGCTGGATTGCGGCCGCAACTTTGAGGTAGTCATCGATATTCAGCCGCCTCGCCAACCCCAAGACTACCTTGACGTCCTCTTGAAGGCTTACCTCGGCAGACGCATAATATCCGTCGGCGCTAACTTCAAGCAGATAGTTTCCGGGGGGCAGGAGATAGGACGCCTTATTCGACTCTAGCTTCATCACCCTACCGTTTATCCTCAGCGTGGGCTGAAGACCGCTTGGAGCCTGGACAAGTATATCGATTCTCCTGAGACTCAGCTCCAACTCCTGGATTTCACCCGACTTTAACCCTATGAGGCGGCTCATGGCCTGGAATCCATTCACTTTCACGGTTATGACCGTGCTGCCCACCACCTGACCCCTATCTATCGCCTCCTCAACCCTCTCCCTCTCCCTTAGGATAAAGTATGCCGTAGAGTTCACGACTTTTGACGGAGAGCCCTCAGACTCTACTGTAATATTGCTCACCGGGTTTCCCCTATACGTCAATCTGAGAGCCGACACCGGCGGAACGATTACCGATTGAATTATCTTTTCGGAGGACTCGGGGTCGGGCATTATTATCGGTATCTGGGCATTAACAGACTTCGGGATAGGTGTCCTGAAGATTCTTGAGACCCTCAGTCCGGTGAAGTTTCTGAAACGTTCATCAAGTATATAGACGTTGACCTCGTTTCCATCCGAGTCTCTTAGGATTGCCTCACCCATCCTTACTGGAAGAACCCCTCCGGGGCCTACCTCATGTATTCTTGGAACCCTTATGACAACGTATTCATCACCTATTCTCTGACCTACGATTCTGGCTGCCAGCGGCTCTATGTTAAGCGTGTAGTTGCTGAGCTTCACATTCCCCCATAGCGAGAGTTTCTTAGGGTAGAGAAGCTCGAATACCTCTCCCCTAACAGGGATGCTCTGGAATATCCCGGAAACCAGCAGGATTCTGCCCTCATCGTTTGGGAAGACATACCCGCCTCCGCCCTCGACACTGCTTATCAGGTTGCTTGCGAGGAACCTGTATCTAATCCATGCCTCAGCGTCAGGCTTGCGTAAAATTATTCTCATGCGTCCATGGGAGGGGGATTCGAGAATCCACTCACCTTCAGGGTCGCTCTGTGTGAACTGTTTAATGAGCGTTGGTTTCCCAGGTCTAATCACCTTCGTAGTTAACTCTCCTCTAGGAGAGATTAGTTTCAAGTAGGTTTCCTCCGAGGTTGCGAGAATCCATAATGATTCTGATGGCTCGAAGTCCAGGGAGGCGTCATCCAGGAAGGGTAGGAGGTAGAATCCATTGTATCCTATTAGGAGGACGTTGGGCTGACTCGGTGATGATAGAGTTGGGTGGATAATTGAGGATAGAATCAGTAAGGATAGGATTATCGCCTTCATCTCTGAATCCTCGGGTAAATTACCAGATACAGTGTTGCCGCCAACCCTATGGATAATGCGAGAAACCATGAAATCTGCTCGAGAATACGTGAGGCTATGGCGAGACCCAAGGCGAATGTTGCCGAGATTAGAATTGCTGACAGGCCCTCCCCGTAGGATAGGATGCTCGGCCTCATAGGCTTAAGTCTGTCGGTCATCTTCCATATCAATGCTGCTAGGGAGATTGCTATCAGGAACGCCTGTATTGGAGTGGGTGAGTAGCCTCCGCCTCCAGCGATTCTGCCGCCAATCCCTATTAGGACCCCGAATATATCCCTCGCATCCATCGGGCCTTGACCCATAGACGAGAGAAGATGTATGGAGACCAGTAGGCCCCCCATATGGGCTGTAACGAGGCTTTGAGGCTTCTCGTTATAGAATGATGAGACCAGGAAGAGGGGGACTGCCAGAAGATATCCTGCGGCAAGGTTTAGCAGGAACTCCGGGTTTCCCAGGAGGAGGAAGCCGAAGCATACGAGGGCCGGGACATATATCGAGGACACTATGGCCTCGGTCGAGTATTTTGTTACGGGTATGGCGATAAGGGATGCGACGCCGACTATCAGGAATGGGTGAATAAATGTTAGGAGGGATAGCATGGTTAGGAGTGAGTAGATTAGGGGGGAGGAGAGTGCTGGGAAGACGATTAAGTCCGAGGCCTTCATCTCAGGACACCTCCAGGCATCACAAGTATTCTAGTGAGGGCCGAGGGAAGCTCATCTACCTCCACCACGTTAAACTTTAGCCCAGCCTTGAAGGCTCTTGACTGAGGTGCATCACCCATCTTTGAGGCAGGGATAACTATCCTAAGGTCCATGACCCTGGATAACTCCTTCAGAGCCTTGACCTCCTCCACATCCGTGAGCCTTGATATGTATAGTGAGATCCCCCCAGAGGGCGGGTTTCCAGGCTTCTCAACGGATAACCCTACTAATCCACGGATTAATGGTGCGGCCGCTATTCTTCCCCCTCCTACGTAGAACATTATCCATGGATTGGAGCCTTCTATGATATGTAGGTAGGCTAGGTAGAGTATCTCTGTTAGCACCCGTTCCTCTATGTCCCCTATCCCCGTCCCTATCCCGAATACTATATTGGATTTCCGTCTTCTATCATACTCCTTCACATAAATCTCCTCACCCCCGCTCCTGGCAGTCCTTCTCCAATCAACATCCCTCATGGTGAGGGGCTGGTCCTGTGGAAGGCTTACACGGTAATCATCCCTCGAGCCCATGAAGGGCGTCTTACTATGCCCTGGGGAGGGCGCACCCACCAATGTCTGGGAGGTTGGTGGAACATTAATCCAGGGAGCCTCGCTGAGTATTAGGAGGGGTATGGGGGGATGAATCTCCATCTCCTTCACAACAAAGCCCATGCCGTCCTTAACAGCCGCATAGAAGGGGCCTAGAACCCTCAATCCAACCACATCCGAGGTGACGGAGAACTCCATGGTCACTTCATCATCCACGATTCCCTCCCATCTATTGGAGCCTTCCAGTAGCCTAACCTCGTGAAGAGGGGCGTAAACCTCTAGTGGGACGGGCTTCCCGAGGCCAGGGCTAAGGGTCATCCTAACTCTCACCCTACCCCCCCTAGAAGCCGGATTAGGCGAGACGCTGACAACCACGTTAAACGTGTTGGGCGTTATTCTCCTTATTTTTCTCCAAGCGAGGGTCGAATATACGGCTATGAAAACCATGAATGTTAGGGATGCCAGTATGAGTGTAGGCATGTTGAGTATGAGGCTGAATGCGAGGGTGAATGCAAGCGACTGATAGGTTCTTGCAAGATTCTTCGTTAGCATCATCTTGGGGCAGGCACCTCCTCAACTATCTCCTTAATTATCTCCGATACCTCCTCCCTCGCAGAGATTGGGTTCAGCCTTCCTCCCCTAACTATAATCCTATGGTTAAAGACTAACTCTACCACAGACTTCACGTGGTCTGGGAGGATGTATGGCTTTCCTTCTATCGCCGCCTCCGCCTTCGATGCGTAGAGAAGTGCCACCTCACCCCTCGGGCTAACGCCTAGGAGCACACGTTCATGCCTTCTCGTGGCCTCAGCCAAGCTCACGATATACTCAAGCACGGATTTGTCCGCCCTAACCCCCTTGACCTCCTCTATCGCCCTAAGGATTTCTTCACGTGAGCAAACCGGCTCCACCTCCACGAACTCTCCGTTAATCATCTTCTTTGAGAGTATCTCGACTTCCGTCGTGGAGTCAGGGTATCCCAAGACGACCCTTACCAGAAATCTATCCAGCTCGGCTTCGGGCAGGGGGTAGGTTCCCTCAAGCTCGATGGGGTTCTGGGTCGCAATGAGCAGGAAAGGCCTCGGGAGACTGTAGCTCTGGGACTCAACGGTAACCTGACGTTCCTGCATAGCCTCAAGCAAAGCTGACTGGGAGCGTGGGGACGCCCTATTAATCTCGTCTGCGAGAACTATGTTGGCGAAGATAGGCCCCCTCCTAAACTCCAGCTCACCCGTGGCCCTATTGTAGATTAGGGAGCCCGTTATATCGCTGGGCATCAAATCGGCGGTAAACTGTATCCTGCTGAATTTCAGCCCCAGAGCATATGCAAAAGATTTCGCTAGATAGGTCTTCGCTATTCCCGGGGGACCCTCAAGGAGCACGTGGCCCTCGCTTAGAAGACCCAATAGTATTGCGTGGATTGCTTCATCCATCCCTACTATGACTTCGTGGACGGCCTCTTCAAGCCTCTCGACAAGACTCTTCACAACACTAACCTCCATTCCTCAGTCACCTCCAAGCAGTGAACGAATCCTTCTGGGTCTCCGACGCTTTTTGTCCCTGTGATAGGGAATCATGAATGCGAGGGCCGGTATTAGGGCGGCGAGTATGAATAGGGTAAGCATGCTCATCCCCTCCTCACCCTAAATCCAATCGAGTCCTCCAGGAGGGCTAAGCTCCGCCTAAAGACGTTTACCTGCTCTACACTCGGCTCCATGCCTCCGAATCTTGCCGCCTCATATATTTGATATAGCTGTATAAGGTGCTTTCTCTGCTCGGGAGGAAGACTCAGGGATATCTTATTCACAACCTCCCTCATGGTTAAGCTTCTCTTCAAGTTCAATCCAAACGTCTTTGCCAAGTCCTCGACGACTATGTTGAATAATCGTTTAATGGACTCGGAGTTTCCCTCATTTCCAAGCATGCGGTCAAGCATGTCGCTCCACCCATAGCTTGCCACGACGTATTCTTCATCCCTCTTCCTTCTCCTGCTTCTTATCAGCCGTATGGTTAAGGTTATCAGCATCGTTAGCAGTATTGCGTTTATTGTTATCCAGATTGCTGTTTCAGACGATATGGAATGGCTTGTCAATCCTCCACCACCACGCTCTCAACCGGGAGAAAAGTGAGTTCGGGGACAATGTATGACGGGTTCCCGGGAACCTCCTCTATCCGATTAATGGTCCCTCCGCCCCCATGATCCAGCTCATAGTTGATTAGGAATATGTTGTCTCCGAGTTCCTCGGGTGTGGCGGTTATATCCACTGGGTCGCCTATAGTTCTGCGTAGCTCCCCCCATGGTGTATAGAATGTTATTATTATTGAGCCTGCGTAGTATTCTCCTTCTGAGGGTAGGTTGAAGACCAGATACACGGGGTTGGAGGGCTTTAGAGGGTTTAACGATACATCTATTATAGATGGATATATGCGGAATAGCTTGAACCTCACGGTTACCTCCTTTGAATCATCTATATTCACGTATCCTTCCCAAGAGTTTATTAGGACCTGGCCTTGGGCCCTTACCATACGCTCTACTCTAATTGTATGGTTTCCTTGGGGGACATAGAATACGGCCTCACCATTACTGTCTGTTACACCTATTAGTCCGGCCAGCGAGACCACGGCCCCTGACAGCGGCTGGTATGGTGCTGTCTCGTTCCCGTTGAAGATGTATCCGTATCCTATGTCTGCGTATAGGACCTTCACCTTGACTCTTAGTGCGCCCGTGTTGGAGTTTCCCGGAAGGAGTTTTCCCAGCGTTTCTACGGCCTGCTCAACTACTTGTGTAGCGCCCACGAAGTTTGAGGAGAATATCATGAGCGCTAGGTATAGGAGTAGGATTGCGAGGGCTATCGTTAATGTTCCCCTGGTTCTTGACGCCACCCTCCTCCCTTCCGTTAAGAACATTCAGCCGGATGGTTGATATTAGTTTTCCGGATTTAAAAGATTGAGGGCTTCTGGAAGCTCTCTCAGAGTGGTTATTATTAGGTCTGGGTCGGCGTTCCTGAGCATCTCTTCCCCATGGGAGCCTCCGAGAACCGCTATCGACCTGGTTCCCGCGGCCTTTGCGGCCATTACGTCGTAGGCTGTGTCCCCGACGTATACTGCTTCTTCCCCCCTTATCTTTAGTGCCTCGAGGGTCTTGAGGATGAGCCTACCGTTGGGCTTCATGGCTTGGGCATCGCTTCTGGTTACTATGGTGTCGAAGTATTGGGTTATCCCTGTTCTCCTGAGGGTCTCCATGACCCCTACCTTCCCGTTGTTGCTTGCGACGGCCAGCATGTATCCCCGCTTCTTCAAGGTCTCCAGGGTCTCCCTAACCGAGTCCCTCAACTCCGCCTTCTCAGCCGCCTCAACCTCGTATGGTGTGAAGACCTCTTCAACCAGCCTCATTAGGAAGGGCCTAGGCCTATTGTGTATGCTTCCGACTATAACCTCGGTGGGTATTCTCACGTCGGCCCAACCTACGTCCACGCCCTCCTCCAGGAGCCTCTCCAACAGTATCTTCTTCGCCTCCCTTATTCTGAGTTTCTGGAGGACCAGGGTCCCATCCAAGTCGAAGATGACCGCCTTTATCACCTAGCCTCGGGGAACCGACGCCATGAGAAATATGTTGCGGGGAGGTGGATGAGATTTAAATTGGATTAGGATCCTGGGTTTCGGTGATGCGTAAGGTTGCGGTTGTCGGGGTTGGTCAGAGCAAGTTTGGAAGGGATACGAAGCACACGCTCCCAGAGCTCTCGTGGATAGCCATCAGGGAGGCTCTCGAGGACGCAGGAGTCGAGAAAAAGGACGTAGGATTCGTCGCCCTCGCAAACCTCGGCGTATGGAGCTCCGAGTTCTTCCCAGCCCCCCTCGTCCTCGAATACGCTGGCCTGACACCCTCGGGCAGCATGAGGGTTGAGGCTGCATGTGCCTCCGGGAGCGCAGCTCTTCGTGTGGCGTATCAGGCCGTGGCCTCGGGGATGACGGATGTTGCTTTGGCTGTGGGTGTTGAGCGCATGAATGAGAGTGAGACCCCTAAGGTTGTGGAGCTTCTGGGCAGGGGTGGAAGCTACTTCTGGGAGTTTGAGCAATTCGGCCTAACCTTCCCGGGATACTACGCCCTCTACGCAACGGCATACATGCAGGAGTATGGGGCCACGGAGGAGGACCTCGCAAAGATAGCCGTCAAGAACCATTACTACGGCTCCATGAACCCCAAGGCCCAGTTCCAGAAACGTATCAAGGTTGAGGATGTCCTAAGCTCCAAGTATGTAGCCTGGCCCCTCAAGATATTCGACTGCTCCCCCATAACCGATGGGGCCGCAGCAGTGGTCCTGGCGTCGGAGAATGTGGCCGCCAAGCTAACCGACACGCCCGTCTGGATAAGGGGGATTGGAGCCGCAACAGGGCCAGGCAACATAACTAGGAGGAGCGACCTACTCTCCATCGAGACGGTCAGGACGGCCGCCGAGCAGGCCTACAGGATGGCTGGAATCTGGCCCGAGAGCCCCCTCAAGCATCTTGATCTGGCCCTCGTCCATGACTGCTTCACCATAGCCGAGATACTTGCCTACGAGGACCTGGGGCTTGCTGAGAGGGGGACGGGATACATGCTGGCCAGGGAGGAGCAGACCTACATAGGCGGGGTGATACCTGTGAACCTTGACGGAGGCCTGAAGGCCAAGGGCCACCCAATAGCCGCCACGGGGCTGAGCATGATATACGAGGCTACACGTCAGCTCCAGCAGAGGGTCGAGAAGGATAGGCAGGCACCAATAAAGAAGGGGTGGGCCCTGACCCACAACGTAGGAGGAACAGGCCACTTCGCATACGTTACGCTCCTCTCCTTGGAGAGATGAGGTTCGGAGTCGTAGTCCCCGGACACGAGCCCTACCATACCCCCGAGTATCTGAGGACTGTGGCCGAGGCGGCGGACAAGCACGGGATAGACGTGGCCCTAATCTGGGACCACTACAACCTGCCTTGGAGCAACTCGACCGTCGATGCGTGGGTCGCCCTCTCCTACATGGCGTCGATAACCGAGAACATCCTACTCGGAACATGCGTAACACCCATACCCTTCCGCCCCCCAGCTCAGCTGGCCAAGATAGTCTCCTCGCTTGATAACCTGAGCGGCGGCAGGGTTGTCTTGGGTGTGGGGGCCGGGTGGCATAGGCCGGAGTTCGAGGGATACTCGAGGTGGCGTGGGGACTCTGAGAGGGTCTCCATGACTCTTGAGGCGGTAAACCTGATGACGAGGCTATGGACCGAGGGCAAGGTAACATTCAAGGGCAAATACTATCAGACACGCTCCACGGTCCTTGAGCCTAAGCCCGTTCAGAAACCCTACCCGCAGATGTGGTGGGGGACAACGGGTAAGCGGATGCTTAATGCGGCGGCAAGATACGGGACAGGGTGGATACCGACCACTATAACCCCCTCACACTACAAGCACCTCAGAAGACAGCTCAACCACCTGCTAGAAAACCACCACAGAAAAGAGTTCACATACGCCTACGCAGACTTCGAGACGAGGAAAAACGAGAGAGAACTATCCGAGACCATAGAGGAGTTCAAGGACGCTGGATGCCAACTATATGCGATGACCTGGCGATTCACAGCGGGAGAAAGCCGTGAAAGAATAAGATGGTTCAGCGACATCGTCTCAAGCTTTAGATAAAAAAGGGAGATTGGGTTACTCCTTTATCGCAGACTTAACCTTCTCTACAAGGTCCTGCGGAATCTCCGTGATTCCATGAGCCTCCCTGGCATGCTCAGCTATCTTCTTCATCAACTCATCAACATTCGAGGCAGACGCCTCCCAACCGCAATTCATTCCTATGTCCCGGCATTTAAAGGACGGCATGCTGCTTTAATGTGTGGATGCTTGATTTAAGTGTTCCATATTAAGCCGTTGTTGAGTTGGAGGCCTGGGGGATAGGCTTAATATTTTTGACTAAGTCTTGTGAAGGCTGGATGATTTGGTATGGAGGTTAGGTTCCTTGGAGCCGCTCAGGAGGTTGGGAGGGCGGCCATCCTCGTGAAGGCTGGGGGGGCGAGGATACTCCTAGACTATGGTGTCCAGCTCGCCGAGCCTGAGCCCCTCTTCCCCGGCCACGTGGCCGCCAAGGACGTGGACGCAGTCATACTTACTCATGCTCACTTGGACCACACTGGAGCCGCCCCCCTCTTCATGCTGGATGGGGGAACGCCCATATATGCCTCTGAGATGACTTATCAGGTCGCCGACCTGCTTCTGAGAGACTTCCTCAAGCTGAGCGGATACTATCTTCCGTTCGAGGTCCTTGAGGTGGAGGAGCTTCTCAGGAGGGGTAGGAGGGTTGATTACGGTGAGACGATAAGGGTGAAGGACGCCGAGATAACGTTCCTGGACGCAGGCCATATACCGGGGAGCATGCAGGTCCTGATAAACGCCGACAAGACCATACTATACACAGGGGACTTCACCACGATAAGGACGAGGCTTCTCAAGGGGGCGGAGCCTCCCCCAAGGGACGTGGACGCAGTCATAATGGAGTCTACCTACGCACTCGAGGAGCACACGGAGAGGCGGACCCTGGAGAAGATGTTCGTCTCGGCTGTGAAGGAGGTGCTGGACCAGGACGGCCTCGTCCTCGTCCCTGCATTCGCAGTCTCAAGGGCGCAGGAAATCCTATGCGTGTTGGAGGCCCATGGAGTAAGGAGGGGCGTGAGCATCGACGGCATGGCGGTCAAGATACTCGACCTCTACCTCGAGAATAGTAGGTATGTTGATGGATACCAGCTGCTCTACTCTGCGGCCAAGCATGCGACAAGGATTACCGATAGGAGGAAGAGGAGGAGGGCTGCGGAGAGGCCTGGGGTGGTGATAGCCCCTGCCGGGATGCTGAAGGGCGGGCCGGCGCTCTATTACCTAGAGAGGATAGCTGACAACGAGAGGGCGGGGGTCTTCCTTGTGAGCTTCCAGATTCCCGGGAGCCCTGGGGCCAGGCTCCTCGAGGAGAGGAGGTTCGTGCACGGTGGGGTCGATGTGAGGGTTAAGGCGAGGGTGGAGCAGTTCAAGTTCAGCGCCCATGCTGGGAGAAGGGAGCTTAGGGAGTTCGTCAAGATGCTTGAGCCGGGCAGGAAGGTATTCGTGGTTCACGGGGAGCCGGAGGCGTGTAGGGACTTGGCCGACTATGCGGCTGGCCTTGGCCATGAGGCGGTTGTCCCCGAGAGGGGCGGGGATTATGTGGTCTAGCCTTTCAGCTTGCTCGGAGGGATGAGGGGCTTGCTCCCGAACAGCCTGTTATGCTCCCTCATCATGCACCTGTTCCAGACGACTTTCAGCCCACCCTTCCTCGCAATCTCCACAGCCTCAGGGTGATATATCCCCTCCTGGAGCCAGAGAACCTTGGCACCCTTCTCCACAGCCTGTCTGGCGACCTCGGGAGTATGCTCAGACCTCCTGAAGACATCGACTATCTCCACCTCCTCGGGAACCTCCAGGAGGCTTCCATAAGACTTGAGGCCCATAATCTCGCTGGCAGTGGGATTCACGGGGATAACCTTGTAGCCATGCCTCATGAGGAAGCGGGGGACATAGGAACCGGGCTTCGTAGGGTCCCTCGACATACCCACCACAGCCACGACCCGAAACCTCTCCAGAATCTCCCTAATCTCCTCATCACTCAAGCCATCACTAGGAATCTCCATGCCCAAGACCTCCCCAAACAAGCATATAAACCCCACCAAAGAAAACCTCAAATAACCACCAACCCAAAACAAAACCAGGCGGCCGTCGTCTAGCCTGGTAGGACACTGGCCCCCCGAGCCAGTGGTCCCGGGTTCAAATCCCGGCGGCCGCACATTCTTGGCTTAGGGTTGGATTGGGGTTAGTGGTGGGAGTGGGCGTTTCTCCGTCTTGGGCCACTTGGTTTCTCCGGTTATCTTGTCTGTTAGGAGGCTTATGAGGGCTGCTAGTGCGACTATTGCGAGCATGTAGCTTATTATGGGTATGGCTAGTATTGCTGGCAGGAGGCTCCTGGTCTTCTCCTCAGAGGTTATCGTGGCGACTAGGGACTCGGTTATCAGGGAGGTTAGGAACATCTGGAGGAGGGTTAGGCCCAGTATGCTCTCAACTATCGGGGGCTTAACCCAGGATAGGAGGCCTGCCAGGACATAGATTGTAGTTGTGAGCCACGCCAGGGGCGTCAGATACATGGCCAGGAGCAGGACGCCGTCTACCTTCTCCCTCAAGGTCATGTAAGGGGACCTGAGAATCCCCCAAGTGTATCTGAAGAAGCATTGTATATGCCCCTTCATCCACCTAAACCTCTGCTTAATGTATGCCCAAAGATTATCCACAGCCTGCTCCAAAGCCAACGCATCCCTCACATACTTTATCTTGAATCCATGTATCATTGCTCGGCACGTGAGGTCCGTGTCCTCCGCCAGGGTGTTCCTCCTCCATTTTCCAACCCTCTCTATAACCTCCCGGCGGAACCCTCCCACAGTTCCCCCATACTGGACAAATAGCCTCAACGCATCTCTAACAGGGAACTCAAGCTCGTATCCGACAAGCCTCTCCAGCCTAACAACCTTTGAGAAGAAGGTTCCATGATTATATGGGATAATATTTCCTTGAACCACGCCATACCGTCCGTCCATCAGATTCTCTACAAGCCTCCTAACACAGTCGAACATAGGCACGTAGTCGGCGTCAAACACAAGTATTACATCACCCTTAGCATGCTCTAAACCTATGTTAAGCGCCTGGGCCTTACCATTACCTCCAGGATATATGTCCACGACTTTAACGAAGTTGAATCTTTTTGCGAAAGCCTTCGCTATGTCCCCCGTCTTATCGGTGGAGCCATCATTAATCACGATAACCTCCATCAGCTCCTTGGGATAATCCTGGGTAACCAGGCTCTTCAGTAATCCTCCTATAACGTTCTCCTCGTTATGTGCTGGAATGAGTATGCTAACCCTCGGTAAACCCTCCTGAGGCACCGGCGGCCCTTCTCCAGGATTCTTGATGGGTCTTAGGCTGAGGATTACGTGTATTGCAGAGTAAATATAGTGTCTTAGAGCATAGATTGCCATTATCAACATGGAGAAAGAGTTGAGATAGAAGAGGAGTAATGCGGGGTCCATCATCCCTCCTCCAATACCTTACGTGGCGTATCGCTTGTTAGGACCAGCGAGTGGGCGGCCTGGCCTGCTTCTATGGTTGGATAACCCTCGCTATCATAGTGGCATAGCACTATATCTTCATCGTTAATGCTCTCAGGGTCCTTGAGACGGTGGTAAAGAAGCTGTTTCCCAAGATTATCCCCTAATCCGTCAAGGCTTTCCGACAGCTCCATTATTATTTTTGCGATTATTTTACCGGAGTTTCCCCTGCCGTATGGGTTTTCGGCCCTCTTTACCCTGTTCTTAATCTCGGGTATGTTCTCCAACGCCTGTTTTGAGAGTTTTATTATTGTCTCTTTTCTTGCCCCTGCAAGTATGTTTCCTCCGAGAAGAATCGTCTCCGGCCTCTCGGTAGTATCCCTCAACGTTATTACTGGTGTGCCAAGCGTGAATGCCTCTTCCTGGACTCCCCCACTATCAGTCAATATTAGGGCGGCCTTCTCTATTAATCCCAGGAATAACTTGTATCGGAGGGGTTTCATGACCTTTATGTTCCGGGCCTCCTTAATCTTCCTAATCAGCCCTGTCTCCTCAAGCTTTCTCCTCGTCCTCGGATGGAGTGGAAGAATTATTGGTATATCGCTTGATAGCTCAATCATCGCCTCCACTATATTCCTCAATCGCTCATGGTTCTCTACATTCTCCTCCCTATGAATCGTCGCCAGGATGAATATGTCTGGCAAATCTAGGCTGCCTGCTATTTTTCTTGCTTCTTCTATGTTTTGGAGAACCATGTCTATTATGGGGTTTCCTGTTAGCTTGACCTTGTGGAGGGGGATTCCCTCGTGGAGGAGGTTTATTGTTGCGAGCAGGGAGGGGGAGAGGTTGAGGTATGATACCCTGTCAGCTATGACACGGTTTATCTCTTCAGGCATGTATGGGTCCCTGCTCCTAAGCCCGGCCTCTATGTGTATGAAGGGCGTTCTAAGCTTCACGGAGGAGAGGGCCGCCGCCAAGACAGTATTGGTATCTCCTAATGCCGCCACAAGCCCAGGCTTCAGGCTCCTGATAATGCGTTCAACACCCAACATTATATCGGATGTCTGTTTAGCATGGGAGGTGTTGGAGGCAGATATAACGTAGCTTGGCTTCGGGATACCCAGCTCCTCGAGGAAGGCTAAACCCATCTCATAGTCTCTATGCTGCCCACTCCAGACAAACACAAACTCCTCAAGCTCCCTGATAATAGGCGCTAACTTGATAACCTCAGGCCTCGTCCCAGCTACAATCATCGGAGGCCCATGTCCATCCATAGACTCTAAGCCGCCCCGTTAAACCCAACAATTAAAAACCTTCGGCAAAACACCTCCGAGAGAAATTCCAGGATAATACCTTTCGGCGCCGTATTGGTCATCTTCAGTCAAATTGACGGTTTTCAGGTCTTTGTTCCATCAATTAGTCGTCATTTTGACGTCATATCCGTAAAAAAGACAAATATTAGTGGGGTTTTCTGGATGCTGGTGGTCTGCGGTGAGCGGTCGGAGTATCGTGGGGCTGGAGGAGCTGGTCTCCGTGGAGTCGATGGGAAGTAGGCGTAGGATGGCGATGTATAGGGTTGGAACGGAGGTTCTAAGGGTCATGACAAACCGCCTGCTGGAGAAGGGATTCTACTGGATACTCCCGGTGATGCTCTCAAGGGTAACCGACCCACTTTGGCCAGACCCCGGGGCAAGCATCGAGAAGCGGATAGAGCTGGAGATATACGGTGAGAGGGTCAAGACCATGCAGAGCATGATTATCCATAAGAGGGTTCTCGTATCACTGGGGCCGGAGAAGTTCTTCATCCTATCACCCAACATAAGGATTGAGAAGAGGGAGCGGGGAGCCACCGGAAAACATCTCTACGAGTTCACGCAGCTGGAGGTCGAGATAGCATACGGGAGGATGGAGGACGTATTCAGAGTCTATGAGGACCTTATAGTTGAGTCAATCAGGGAGGTTAACGCAAGGCTTAGGCCCGAGCTTGAGGCCCTCGGCAGACAGGTAAAGATACCTGAGACACCCTTCAAGGTGTATAAGCGGAGGGAACTAGAAGGAAAGTATGGCTCCAAATGGGAGGAAGGCATTTCAAGGGACTCATCCAACCCCGTGTGGGTCGTGGATATACCTAGGGAGTTCTATGACTACGAGGACGAGGAGACGGGTGAGTGGAGAAACTTCGACCTAATCCTCCCCGAGGGATTCGGCGAGGTAATCTCGGGAGCAGAGAGGGAATACGAATACGAGAAGATGCTGAGGAAGATAGAGAGGGATGGACTCAGGAGAGAGGACTACAGCCTAATCCTCAGGCTCGCAAAAGAAGGAAAACTAAAGCCCTCGGCAGGAGCAGGACTAGGGATAGAGAGATTCATAGCATACCTATGCGGAGCGAAGCACGTGGCCGAGGTCCAACCATTCCCAAGAATACCGGGAACAGTCCCCCCACTATAAACCACGTCAACACAAGCCAACCATCAAAGAACCCAAAAAGGTTAAATCTAATATATCGGGTCACCAACCTCCATTATAATCCGATTATGGTTGAATGCAGATTTATATAAATGCATGAGG
The DNA here is from genome assembly GCA_021650775.1 of Candidatus Benthortus lauensis. Taxonomy (GTDB): domain Archaea; phylum Thermoproteota; class Nitrososphaeria_A; order Caldarchaeales; family Wolframiiraptoraceae; genus Benthortus; species Benthortus lauensis. The sequence continues at coordinate 3,625 of JAHSRM010000082.1, read as the reverse complement.
ATATGTATCCTGAATGCCGAGAACTTCTATTGCTGTGGAGGAGGGTATTGCGAGGGAGCTGGCGGCCCTCGCCCGTGAGAAGAAGATGACCCTTTACGCCTTTGTTAACGAGGTTTTCGGGGTTATGATTAAGCTCATGAAGGAGGGGGCTGAGCCTAGGGATATAGATGATTTGTGGAATGTCTATAAGATTCTGAGCGAGGCGGATGCGGTGGTCCTGCCCTCAAGGTTCATGGACGAGATAATAGCCAAGCTCTACGAGAACCACCAGGCCTGGCTCTTCCAGATGTTTAACCAGCTGGGGAGGGAGACCTCAACTTTAATAAGGCTTCACGCCCAAGACCTCGAGCAGCTCATAAACCTGGCCTCAAGCTACATAAAATATCTCCCGATAAAGGATGTAAAATCACGCTACCTAGGAGACTGCGTATACGAGATAGGCCTCATAGGGGTGGGAGGCAGGATAGAGTCAACCAAATGCGTCCTAGAGTTCATTAAGGGTCTTCTCTCAGAGTATAATGCATCGATAATCGAGCAGAAGGTCTCCCCGGGAGTGATTCACCTCAAAATCAGGGAAAGGAAGGACTAAAATTATAGGCAATAGACAGAATATATGTGAAGGTTATCGCCGTCCTCGGCCACAAGAACTCCGGCAAAACCAGACTCGCATCCATGCTCATCAACCAATTATCAAGGAAGGGATACAGGGTCGCTGGAGCAAAGCATGTTCATCATGAAGGATTCTCGCTAGACTCAAAGGGTAAGGATAGCTGGGTAATCCAGGAAGCAGGTGCAAACCCTGTCCTAATAGTCTCTCCAAACGAGGTGGCGGTAATCTGGAGGAATAGAAGTGTGGGGAGTTTAGATGAGTTGAGAAGACTTGCAGGCGACGTGGATATACTTGTCCTGGAGGGATTTAGAAGAATCCTGGACCCAGGTGTGATTAAGATAGGGTTGGTGAAGAGTGAGGAGGAGGCCCATGAATTTAGCGAGGAGATTAAGGCAACATTCCACGACCTGAATCTAAGGGGCGTATACAGGCTTCCCAGAGAGTTTCCGATGCTTTTCGACGAGATATGTAGGAGGATGGGAGTGTGAAGCTCGTCCCACTCAGCGACGCATTCGTGATGATAGACAACTTAGCCAAGGAGTTCAGAGTAGATGTCGAGAGCATCAGGTTGGAGGATGCCGCCTGGAGGATATTGGCCGAGAACGTGAACGTCGACCACGATATACCTAGGAGTGATAAGGCGGCGGTTGATGGAGTAGCAACTAGATGGGACCTTATATCAAGTGCCTCACCCCATAATCCCATAACCCTTAGAATCAACTCCAATAACCTTGCGAGACCCATCAGTATGGGTGAGAGTCTTCCAGAAGGATTTGACACGGTTCTCAGGTGGGAGCACGTAAGAGCCAGGGATGGGGAGATAATCGTCTCGAGGCAGTTTGAGAGATGGATGAACGTGGATAGGCGGGGCTCATACTTCAGGGAGGGGGACTTCGCCATGCGTAAAGGCAGGATTCTAGGCCCACAGGATATAGCCCTGCTCTCAGAACTCGGATACACCCACGTTCCCGTGTATAGGAAGATAAGGGCCACGATAATATCCATAGGCAGGGAGCTTCTCAGGGAAGATAAACGGGCAATAAGCAACGACTATGCATACGTTATTGCCGGCCTTCTTAGGAGCTATGGACTGGAGATAAATGGGGTTGGCGTTGTCCCGGATGAGCCGGGAGAGGTCGAGGAGGCTATCATGAAGTCCAGCAGGTCCTCCGATTTGATTCTAACACTGGGGAGGGCGTCAGCAGGGGAGAACGACGTTATCCCCCAGGTCATCCCCAAGATAGAGAACTCGGTCAAGATATTCCATGGCATATCCATGTATCCTGGAAAACCAACGGGGATGGTGAAGATTGGTGAGGGTAGAGTGTGGGTCATCCTCCCTGGCTCTATTCTGGCAGCTATATCCGCAACCGTGGTGCTTGTGAGAAGGCTAATTAGACGTATGCTTGATGTATGCGGTCCGGAGCCTTCTGTAAGCGTGATGCTGGATGATGAGATTGCCCCCAAGCTCGGCGTTAGCAAGATAGCTTACTTAAGGATAATCATGGAGGATGGGAACCTTATAGGAGAGCCTCTCCCAATAGGCGTGGATAACCTGTTCACGGCAACTTACGCCCAAGCCTACGTGCTTGTTGAACCCGGGAAATATCTGAAGAGGGGGAGCAAGGTATTGGCCAAGCTGCTTACAGGGCTTTCATGGCCTCCCCATGTCTGGAGTTCCCAATACTTTTAACCTAGCCTTAAACATCTGCAAGCATAGATGTGGGCCGTCGCCGTATCACTTCTACTCACGGTCATATTAACGCCCGTTATGGGCAGGATGGGTATGAGGCTTGGCTTAACGGGTATAGATGTTCATAAGGATTGGAGGCCCATCATACCTAAGACAGGGGGGCTGGCAATAATAGCGTCTGTCTCCATATCCTTGATAGTCTCATCCCAAATTATCGGGGACCCTATACTTCATCTAGCGTTTCTTCTCCCCATGATTATAGCAGGCCTCATAGGTATCGTAGAGGATGCCTTGGGAGAGATAAGCCCCAAGATGAAGCCCCTCCTCCTCGTGCTGGCAGCCCTCCCCATAATACTCCTAGAAACCTATGTTCCAAGACCCGTTCTCCCATTCATAGGCGGGACAAGGCTCTCACGCATATACCCCATAATGATTCTCGCCGCATACCCGGTGGTTGGAAACGCCGCTAACAGCATGGATATACTTAACGGCTCGATGGTTCTCACATCCCTCCCATTCCTCGCCATGGCCGCCACAATATTCTTTCTTAGAGGCGACACAACCCTCCTAACCATATCATTAATAATAGCTGCATCACTTCTCGGCTTCCTAATCTACAACAGGTATCCCGCCAAGATATTCTCAGGAAATAGTGGAAGCCTAGCAGTTGGAGCATTGATGGCCACGATTGCCATAGTTGGCAGGATTGAGGTGGCGGCTATAATCGCTCTTCTTCCACACATCTTGAATGAGATGCATGTGATTTTCTCGATTGGGGGGTTGAGGTCTGCTAAGAGTTTGAGGGATAGGCCTGTAGAGGTCGAGGGCGGGAGGATTACTGCTTCATCTAGGAAGACCGCTCCGATAACACTTCTAAGGATGCTGTCCTCAAACGTTAGGATTACGGAGAGGCAGGCCGTGGCAGCCCTCACGGCAATCTCCGCCTATACGTCTCTCCTAGCATTGATTACCCACATAGTCTTCATAGGGGCGTGAATAGGGATGTCCCTCCTGAGAAACATCCTAATGGTTATGGTTTTGCTGACGATTGTCTGGGCAAGCCTTCTCTCGGTAATGTTCATAATGGCCTTCACAATCTTCCCCGCATTAGAGCAGACGGGTGGGCCGCTGCTGCTAAGCATCCTGAGGGTTGGTCTAGGTCTCCTAATCTTCGCCGCCTGGGTCTATGCATGGTATACCTTGACGAAGCTCTGGCTCTATAGGGTTCTGTTAAGGTTGGGGCATACTTAAGAGTGGGGGAGGGGGTGTTCCTTGGTGATGGAGACGGTGAGGGTCTGTCTCTTATACACATCTCCGAGCCC
>JAHSRM010000066.1 GCA_021650775.1 Candidatus Benthortus lauensis | reverse complement strand
GAGGCGGCTGGACCCGTGGAGTATGTCTCGGTGGCCCTAATACTATACCTTCTTGTCTCAGGGTTTGTGATGAGGTTTCCCGCCAGAAATAAGGTGAAAACATTGGCGAGATTGATGCATGCGCAGCTTATCGTTAGCTTGATTTTGGTTGTGGTTCTGTTTATTCATGTGGGCGTGGTTAGTGATTAGGTCTTCATTCTCGTGGATAGCTCTATCAGGGTTTGGGCGATTATTTTCGCCGCAGTGATTAGGTCGTTTATGGAGAGTTTTTCCATGGTTGTGTGGGCGAGCCGTGAGTCCCCTGGGCCGAAGGCCGTTATGCTGGGGGTTATCCTGTAGAGGGTGTTCATGTCGCTGGTCCCAGTCTTCCTCACAAGCCTCGGCCTAATCCCCATCCTGAGCTGGGCCCTCATCAAGGCCCTGATTACAGGCGTCTTTACACCCACCTCCACAGGCTCCGTAAGGTCGATGACCCTATACCTGACCCCGCTCCTCTCGGCGGCCTCCCTTATCCAGGAGATTATCTCGCTGGAGCTGTATGGGTTTGGAAACCTTATGTTGATTACCGAGTGTGCGTTCTCGGGGAGGCTTCCGCTCCACTCACCAGCCCTTAACATGGTTACTGCGTGGGTAGGCTCCTCGTATCTTCTTCCGTTGAATCTTCTTCCTACTTCCTGTATGAAGCTTAGGAGCTTGTCTAGGGCTGACTCGCCCATATAGGGTGCGGAGCTGTGTCCTCCCCGAGCCTTTGCCTCTGCCTCGAGGGTTAGGCTACCCCTATACGCCACCGCTATACCCAGGCCCGTAGGCTCGCCCACGATGATATGCTCCGCCCTATACCCTTGCTCGACCAGGTGCTTCGCCCCGAGGCCGTCAGTCTCCTCCCTGACAAGCGCCGCCACGCTCACCCTAACCTTATCCAGCTCCTCACGGGCCAAAGCCGCACCAAGCATGAATGCTGCAAGAGGCCCCTTCGCATCCACCGCCCCCCTTCCATGAACCTCCCCGTTCTCCAGCCTTGCAGGTAGCTTGCCCGGTATTGTGTCTAGGTGGCCTGCTAGGAGGATTGTCCCTCCTTTCCCGTAGCTCATGTGGAAGTTTCCGACGTCGTCTGTGTATGCTTCCTCGAATCCGAGCCTGCCTGCGAGTTCCTCGAGGTAGGGGTGGAGCCTCGCCTCCTCCCCCGAGGGCGTATAGGTCTCAACCAGCTTGAGAAGTATCCTACCCGCCTCTCTCAGTAGGTCCACTTTCCATCATCCCGAGCCCGCTAGCTTTGAGAAGACCTTGTTCAGCGACTCTCTTAGGTGGCTTAGGTCTTCGTCGGATATCAGGTAGGGTGGGAGGAACCTCAGGACCGTTAGCCCTGCCTTCAAAGCTATTATCCCTTCTTGTTGGAGGAGCTTGAGGGCAGGTGTCGGGTTGAACCTCAGCTCTATGCCTGTCATCAGCCCCACGCCCTTCACGGCCCTAGCCATCCTCGGATGCTCCTCGACTATTTCCCGAAGAATTTTACCCAGCTTCCCACCCCTCTCCGCAGCCTTCTCCACAACGTTATCGTTTGTCAGGGCCTCCACGCCCCCCGAGACTGCTGCCAGGGCCATGGGGTTTGCGCCGAAAGTGGAGCCGTGGTCTCCCTCCTTTATCCTCCCGCCAACATCCTCCCTGAAAGCGACTACACTCACAGGGAATCCCCCGCCTATCGATTTTCCCACGGTCATTATATCGGGTTCCACTCCGCCGACCTCATGCGCCCACAGCCTACCCGTCCTCCCGAACCCTGACTGAACCTCATCCACAATCATCAAGGCCCCGGTCTTGTCGCATGCCTCCCTAACAGCCTTGAGGAACTCGGGTGTGGCGGGTGTCAGCCCCCCCTCACCCTGGACAGGCTCCAAGATGACTCCCGCGGTATCCTCGTCCACCGCCTTCTCGACGGCCTCCAAGTTGTTGTATGGTATGAACTCAACCTTCCATGGAAACGGCCCGAACCCGCTCCTATACTTTGGGTTCCACGTAACCGAGAGCGCCCCCATGCTTCTGCCGTGGAACCCGTTGATGAATGAGATGAACTTCTCTCTTCCCGTGGTTTTCTTCGCAACCTTGAGGGCCATCTCCACCGCCTCGCTTCCCCCGTTAAGCATGAAGAAGTATCCAAGCCTCCTCGGAATCACCTTGGATAGCATCTTGACTGCCTCCTCCATGACATCTGTATCGAATATGGGTGAGGCGACCATCATCCTATCCATCTGCTCCCTTAGACGCCTCATGACAACAGGGTTCCTATGGCCAAGGAACGCAACTCCATAAGCGTTATGAAGGTCGAGGAACCTTCTGCCATCACTGCTCCAGACATACTGTCCCTCGGCCCTCGCAAGCCTCAGCCCACGGGGAGCGTAAAGCCTCACAAGCCTCAGCAACGCCTCACAACCTCCAGAACCCTTGGCAGGCCGGGCAAATTTAAGGGATGAAGCCTCCGTTACCCAGCCTATATAAGCTTTGGAAATACTTAATTCATTCAACTGCTATCATGAGTCTGGATGGGTGGTCGTGGAAGGAGGGGGATAACCCTCCTAGGCCTGCTGGTATTATCGGTTCTAACAGCAATATTCGGCGTTGTTCTCCTAGGGGTGACGGCGGGATGGTTTAACCTATCACTCCTAGACCTAACCAAGGAGACAGATAAGGGGGTCCAGCAGATACGCTCCATCCTCGTCCTGGAGGCGGCGGACTTTAACCCCGAGACAGGGGAGATAACCGTGTATCTCAGAAACGTCTGGAGGATGAGTGTGATAATCACGAGGGTTGAGATACTCTCACCCCTAGGAGAGCTATATCACTCTATCCCGGAGACAGGGTTCAGCAACCTATCATCCATAGACCCCATGGAGAACACGACCATCCACGTAACAGGATGCGATGCATGCGGCTCCGACAAACCAATAATGCTTAGGGTCTGGTATATTCCCTCAGGCCTCTACAACCCCGAGAACCCCACGGAATCAATCGACGAGATGCTATACCTTGAACACATGCTCAGGGGAGGAGAATCAACGCCTCCGCCCGCCTGCCCCCTCCCAGAAAACTGGATGATGATAGACTTCATGGACCCAATAGTGTATCTGATGTCTGGAAGCTACTCGGGAATGATAGCAAGGGATTACGTGAGGTTCCGTGCCCCCCTGGCATCCGAGTTTGACGTCATCAGGCTTACGGTGACCGTGGAGGAGCTTGGCGGGAGGATTAGGAGCGGGTCGGGGAACGTGAGGACCATGGCGAACAACATCCAGCAGGTGGACGCCAACGCCAGGGGGCTGAGGCTGCCCGTCCTAATCTCGGTTAGGGCTGAGAGTCCATGGAGGGTAATCCAAGGCAGCTGGTTCTTCGACGCATGGGGGCGGGACATCCACGTAAGCGACATATCATTAATCTGGAATGAGCGGACAAAGATGATAGAGCAGGTCCTCATAGCGCTTGGGGTAGACCGTGGGGGACGATACCAGGTAACGGTGACCCTGAAGGACTGTAATGGAGACATAGTATCCACGGGAAGCGTTGTAACGGAGGTGATTCCAGGGCCTCAGGACCTCTGGATTGACGTAGACCCTGTTAGATTCGACCAAGTTTACTCTGTGGAGACGGAGGTGAGGCCTGCGTGAGCAGGGGTGCGTCTGGGCAGCTGACCCTCCTCTCGATAATAATCATATCCGGTATGGTGATAGGTATAGGGATGGGCCTATGGGGACTCGTATCATCGATATCCGACATCCTAAGAACGGATGCGGCTTCAAAGGTATCAGACAACATAATGGTTCTCCGCTCCCACATCTCCGCAGACTACGTATATTACCCGCCTGGAGAAGTCATGCTACGGAACACGGGCAAATGGAACATAGTGGTATTCAGGCTCGTGGTCTACAATAACGGGACCCTCGTATGGGACTCGGGGATAAGGAACCATGCCACAATACCTGTTGGCGAGACTGCAAACCTTAGATTCAATTGCCCGGGATGCGAGCCGGGAGACCCCATCCTCATCACAGTTCATTATATCCCGGAACCATTATTCAACCCCGATGACCCACGCCTCCTCAAGCCAACCCCCGACGTGCTTATCTACAAGGTAGCATCATTCAAGGCCGAGAGAGCTGTATTCGGAGGCAGGGCAGGGTGCCCGGTTCCCGAGAACTGGCTCATGATAGACTTCATGGACCCCCTGGAGGACGAGAACTCGTGGACCCGTAATAGATTAACCCCTAATGTTAAGATTCGTGTCCCCGACTCAAGTAATGAGACGGAGGTTAGAATACGTATGCGTGTGGAGGAGCTTATGGGAGGCGACGTAGGGGTCGGCGAAAAAGACATCATAACAGGGCTGCCTGGAGACTGGGTAATCCACTTGGACGAGAACTGGCTCCAATACCCGCTGAGGATAACGATTAACCCCGTCACGGAGGGTTGGACCATCCTTCAACGTGAGTGGGTTCTCGGGATAGAGGGTGGCGTGATCAGGCCTGATGCACGGCCAAGCTACATCAAGCTTCTCTGGAACCGCTCTAACAAATACTTGGTAGAGGCCTTCGTCAAGATGCTTTTCACTAAGAGCGGGAGATACGTCCTAACGATAACGATATACGACTGTAATGGGGATGTTGCGTCGATTGGGAGAACGACTGTTGATATAGATTTGGGGAGGGATGCAGCCATGTGGAGCGAGCATAGCATACTACTCCAGCCGAGTGTCTCGATATTCGATGCATATAGGATTGAGTTGGAGGTGGTGAGGGTTGGCTAACGGGGGCATCTCATCGATTATCGGAGCCGCAATAGCCATCGCTATCTTCTTCACGATAATTGTGCCTACTTGGATGTATATGCAGGGACTTCAGGCAACGTATATGGAGGAGGTTGGGAGAAGGCTTCAATACGAGCTTGAGAGGCTTAACGAGAAGCTCGAGATACATGCCACCCTCACCCCCCCAGACGCATTCGGAAGAAGAATACTACATGCAGTAATCTTCAACCCCAGCTCCATAGCCGTAACCATCCCATCAATCTATGTGGAGAGCACCCGAACAGGCCTCCAGCAGATACCCGTAAACCTCGTCCTCACACCAGGGCAGCTTGTCACCATATCTCTCGGGTATGTTGTCCAGCCTGGTGAGGAGGTTACGGTCAAGGCTGTTACCTCCCGTGGGAACGGGTTTACCGCCCCTGAGACCCTTCTCGGCCCCTCGAACCTCCCCTACCTACTCATAGTATCTGTTAGCAACATGAGTCAGGGATACATGTATGAGGTTGAGGTCAGGGCTGTGGAGCTGGGATGCGTCTCCCCTGCTGCGGGCGAGTTTGCTGAGGGATGCCAGAGCGTTGCCTCTGAGAGCTTCTGGCCCTATGGTGCGACCGACAAGGAGCGGGTCTCGGCCTTCATGGTGGCTCCAGGGACCTACCGGGTCAGGCTGAGGGTCTATGAGTGGGTTGGCTCAGGCTGGGGCCTCCTAGAGTCCTTCGACATACCCGAGGTAAACGTCACCGACCATACATCGGTTAGGTTCACCCTCCCGCCGAGGCCCTCCACGGCCCCCATCCCACTAAGAATACACTCTCCTAGACCCAACTCAATCTGGACGCTCATGGGCAGCGACTACGAGAGGGTCCTAATCCCCTTCAAGATATCCCTCGGCAACCTCTCAACCCCCCTCAGAAACATAGACATAGAACTCGAGATAACGGGTCAGGAGGGAGTAGACATAATACCTGAGGTGACCTCGGTCACCGTGAAGAGGCTTGACCCCGGGGAGACCTTCAGCGGATACTTCACCTTACAGGTTAAGCTGGGTGAGGGCTCGTTAAAGGGTCAGATAACCTACACCCTGAGAATAAGTGGGGCGGTTGATGAGGAGACGGCCAAGGCCATAGACCTCTCAAGGGTGGAGGTGCCGGAGTTAAGCGGGCTTAGGCTCGTCTTCATCCCCTACTCGGAGCTTTAGCGATACTCGTTCTCAAGCTCCCCCATCACGTCCACCCCCGGGTATCCAGGCCTCTTCGTGTATGTCTCCTCAACTATCCTAATCATCATCCTCATCAGGTTGAGGGCGCTCTCCCTATCCTTCGAGACTATTGGTATGACTGGTGCAGAGGGATGAGGCTTAATGAGCCGTTTAACCTCCTCCACCCCGACGAACCCGGGTAGGTCGGCTTTATTCACGGCCAAGATGTGGGGCGTGTAGGGGAATGTGTCGAGGAAGTAGTCGTAGATTAGCTTCGCCTCCTTGAAGCTGGAGGGGTCTGCCCCATCAACCATGACTATGTAGCCGTGCATCCCGACTGAGAGTATATCCCACATAAATGCAAACCTTTTCTGACCCGGGGTGCCGAAGAGCCTGACGAGGATTCCCTCAGTCAGCTTGAATAACCCGAAGTCCAGGGCCACGGTCGTGAAATCCTTTACAACACCCTCGCCGAAGTATATCCTCCTGTCGGTCTCGAGTATCTTGCCGCATAGAGTCCTGATTAGGGTTGTCTTGCCGGCGTTGAATGGCCCCGCAACCACTATCTTGTAGGTCTTCATGATTTTCCTGACACGTATGCCTCGATGATTAGGTTGATGAATCCGAGGTTCGGCTTGGGCTTTGTAAGGGCGACAATGTAATACCTGTCCTTATAGTTTCGTATGATGATGTAGCGCCTGTCATTCAGCTCTATCTCGATCTTATTGTATCTTGTTGCGTTTAGGAGGTCCATGACGGCGTTCACCGCACCTCCAATCGCCGCTGTTGCGGCTGCTATGAACTCTGGGTTGAATCCTGTGTGGGCGCTGTACGCCACGGGTGTCCCGTCCTCTGCTACTATGGCCACAGACTCGACCCATCCCTTGCATCCAATTATGATGTTGTCTATGAGGATTTTGAATGAGTCGTAGGTGGCGGACATTGTTTTTAGCTCCTCCCTCCACGGGTTAGGTTTGTGAGGTATTCGTCGAGAAGTCTTCTCGCCTCCTCCACGTTGGGGGTGTCCTTCCCAACCATGAGCGCATATATCTCCATGTCTCCTACCTTCTTGACGGATATAATTGTTGTGTTTGCCCCATCCTTGAGTGTTATGTTGTCCGTCGGGAAGCCGTGCCTGTTTAGTGTGTGGATTATCTCTGCCAGCGAGGCGGCTACCTCGTCCTCGTTCTTCATTCCATGGGACTCTATGGCCATTCCGCTTAGGTTGAATAGGAAGACCGTGTCCACGCCGAGCAGGTATGCTATCTCTTGGAGTGATTCAACCCCTCCCGAGACCCTTACCACGCCCTCCTCCACCCTCGGCTTGGCCTCCTCCTGGACCCCGCTCCTCCGAGGCTCAGCAACCGTTACTCCCTGTTGGCCAGAGGATATTGGGGCGAGGCCTTCCTCGAGTAGGCTAACCTTCCTGGATGATGAGAGTGAGATGGAGAGCGCTGTTGCTGAGAAGATTAATGCGATAATCGAGAGTGTCAGTAGGAGAAGCGGACTGGTTAGTAGCCAGGATAACTGCTCTAACACCATCTATTTTCCTTTTTTAGGATGCGGGGCTTATATTTCTTTCTCGGGTATGCGTCTGGGAGCCGTTTGGCCAGAGGGTTACCCTAGGAACTCTTTCAGGGACTTGACTGCTTCCGCTGTCTCGAGGAGTATGAGGCCGAGCTTGGCTGAGGGGCGTGTAAAGACCGCCAGGGAGGCCTTCTCACCCACGTAGAGGAGGACTCCGCCCCTCTCCGCAAAGACCATAAGCCTGTTTATCCTTCCCAGCCCAATCTGGTGGGTGGAGCGCTCAGCTATGCTCTGGAGGGCCGCCACGACCGCCGAGACCCTCTCCTCGTCAAGCTCCGAGGGCAGGCTGCTCGCAATTATCAGGCCGTCCTCGCTCACGACCGCCGAGCCGACTATCTCAGGGTTCATGGAGAGCTCGTCGAGAACCCCCTGAAGCTTCTCAACCCTCGAGACCACCACACCTAACCCTCCAACCCTTGCATAAAGGTAACGAATGGATGGTAAATATACCTTTTCTTCAAAAAATTGGAAAGAATTTTGCAGAAATGTTGCAACGAGCAGAAATCTTATATATTATTCGGAACCCAAGACAAGTATGAGACCCAGGCAGGGAATAAGCCCCGTAGTCGCCACCGTAATCCTCGTTGCAATCGCCATAGTCATAGCACTCGCAGTAGCCTTCTGGGCAGGAGGACTAGTAGGAGCATTCACAAGATTCGAGAAAATCGAACTATCATCAGTCTACGCAGTACCGGGAACCACAGCTGGAACATATGACGTAACAATAGTTGCAAGAAATACAGGTTCAAGCGCAGCGACGATAGATGCCGTGCACATTAACGGAGTGTTAGCATTCGAGATAAGCGGAACCACATGTACTAGTGCAGGTACCTCTCCGCCTGGAATAACGAGCCTCGGAAGCTGTACCATCGATGATTCTGCTCTTGAGCCTGGTGAGACTGCGACAATTCAGATAACAGGGCTGGAGCCAACGTCGAGTGGGATTACTATTGAGGTTGCTGTTCATACTGCTAGTGGTAAGCTTTATCCGAGCAGCGTCCTTCTTCCATAGATTCCCCCTGGTTTCTTCCCCAATTTTATTGGAATAACTCCTTGTAGCGTCTCTTCATCCTCTCATATTTTTCCCGTGTTATCTTTCCTTCCTGTAGTAGTTTGTCGAGCTTCTGGAGAATCTCTTTTAGCGTTGCTCCATAGAGGCCACGGTATTCTCCTGGTTCCTGGACGGGTTTTTGGGGCGGTGGACTCCGAACGGGTTTGGGCTCTCTCT
>JAHSRM010000013.1 GCA_021650775.1 Candidatus Benthortus lauensis | reverse complement strand
AGAATCGAGCCTCTACCCAGTATTATCTTCTTGACCTCGTTGAGCAGGTATGCTGGGTTGGTTAGGAGTATCTGGCTCCCAGATATCATCTTCCTGAGGTTCTGGACCCCATGCCTCTCCGCCAACTCCTGCCTCTTCAAGGCGTCTATGGCCATCACAGGGATGCCCAGGTCTCCCCCATAATCCCTCAGCCTACCATACTGGTCCTCCGCTAAAGCGAGCGTCGGGTATATCACGAGGGTCTTAAGGCCCCTGTGGGCCGAGGCGAGGAACCAGGCCTCCGTCTTACCCGAGCCTGTGCCGGACCTGAGTATGAGGTTTAGGCCCTCTGCCAGGGTCCTGAACGCCTCCTCCTGGTGCTTGTAGAGCCTCTGGGGGGCGAGTTTCCTACCCCTGTCCGAGCGTGCCTCCCCGAGTCCTGGGAGTATGTCGGCGAAGGTCTTCTCGGAGTATTCAGGCCGCTCCCCCTCCTGGCCGAAGAGGTAATACTCGTAGCCCAGCCTCGGGAGGAGCTCGTCGCTCCTTATCGTCGGCCTACTCAAGGGCAGCCCCCCTTAAGCTCGTCATCCAAGGATAAAAGCCTGTTTGGCTTAGGGTAACCTGTATGGAGGTTAGGGTCGGGTGCTGTGGATGGTGTGTCAGGGGCGGTAAGAAGGCTTACTACGGGGTCTTCGAGACCGTGGAGGTCCAGGAGACCTTCTACAAGCTTCCACGACCCGAGACCGTGGAACGATGGGTGGAGTCAGCCCCCAAGGGCTTCGACTTCAACATGAAAGCATGGCAGGTCATAACCCATCCACCGGCAAGCCCCACATGGCGTAAGGCCGGGCTCAAGATACCCGAGTCAAGGAAGGATAGATACGGGTTCCTTAAGCCGACCGAGGAGAACTACGAGGCCTGGGAGAAGACCCTCAAGATATGCAGGGCCATGAGGGCGAGGGTATGCGTCTTCCAGACCCCCGCCTCCTTCAAGTTCAGCAGAGAGAACATGAAGAACTTGGAGGAATTTTTCACAACAATCTCCAGGGACGGGGTCTCAATAGGGTGGGAGCCAAGGGGGACGTGGAGGGAGCATCCTGGGGAAGTCTCTAAGCTATGCGGGAGACTAGACCTAATACACGTGGTGGACCCGTTCAAGTGGGAGCCCCTATCCGCCCACGAGATAACCTACCTGAGACTCCACGGAATAGGGAAAGGCGAGGTAAACTACCGATACAGGTATAGCGACCAGGACCTGCTCAAGCTGAGGGGCTTCGTGAAGAAGAGGTTGGAGGAGAACGGCGGGGTGGTCTACGTCATGTTCAATAATGTGTGGATGATGGAGGATGCCAGGAGGTTCAAGGAGATTTTATCGGGTTGAATGCCCTGACTATTATAACCCCTCCCAGAAATTTTTCCCTCAACTCAACATGCGTGAAGAATCTTGAGAGAATCTCCTCCAAGTCCTTGTTGGTGGGTAGCTTACGGTAGGTGGGGTATATCTCTGCTGCGAGCCTCCCCTTCACACCCAGCCTCATGACCGCAATCATGGGGGCCAAAACCCTCCAATAGAATCCGTAGAGGAGCCTCGCCAGAGGGTTTCGGGGCTTACCTAGGTCGAGTATGATGTATTTGCCGTCGCTTCTGAGGACCCTGCTGAACTCGTTTATGGTCTTTATCATGTCCCTTGAGTCTCTTAGGGCGAATGACGTGGTCAGGACCTTGAAGGCGTCCTCCCTGAAGGGTAGGTTCTCGAAGACCCCGATAACTCTGTCCACGCTATCGAGCCTCGACCTCCTCAGCATGTCCTCCAGGAAGTCCAGCATAACCACCCTATCAGCCCCAGGGTTCTCCTCCAATATGGTCTCGGTCAGGGACCCGTCTCCCGCACCAGCATCGAGTATCGGGCCTGAGTCTACCTCACCCTTAACGGCTTCACGTCTCAGGGACCTGTCCATGCCAAGGGATATCGCCGAGTTTAGGGAGCGATAGAAGTCGGAGACCCCTCTAAGGGCCCTGATTACCCTCCACCAGTCCTCTCCAAGCCCCGGCATCCCTATGATATGTATGCTAGGGAGCGCTTGAACTCCGTCATTATCTTCTCGTATTCACGCTTCTGCTCTGGCGTTATGCTCGGCTTCACTTTCTCGATGGCTGAGAGGAAGTGCCTCATCGAGACCTTCTCGACGTTCAGGTCCTCCCTTGCGGCTGTTAGGGCTGCCTCACGGCAGACAGCCTCTATATCCGCCCCCGTGTAGCCCTCGGTCATCTCGGCAAGCTTCCTGAGGTCCACGTCGTCCGCAAGAGGCATCTCCCGGGTATGTATCTGGAATATCTGGTATCTTCCACGGGCATCGGGCGGAGGCACGTAGATTACCCTGTCGAATCTCCCGGGCCTGAGTAGCGCTGGGTCAAGTATGTCTGGGCGGTTGGTCGCACCTATAACCACCACGCCCTTCAGGCTCTGGATGCCGTCCATCTCGGTCAGTATCTGATTCACAATCCTGTCGGTCACCCCTGCGTCTGCGTGGACGCCCCTTCTGGGAGCTATTGCGTCGAGTTCGTCGAAGAAGACTATGCATGGGGCTGTCTCCCGTGCCTTCCTGAATATCTCCCTTATCGCTTTCTCTGATTCTCCGACCCATTTGCTCAGGACCTCGGGTCCCTTGACGGAGATGAAGTTCGCCTCGCTCTCGGTGGCGACGGCCTTGGCGAGGAGAGTCTTACCCGTGCCGGGAGGACCATAAAGCAGGATGCCTCTAGGCGGCCTTATCCCAAGCCTCTTGAATACGTCTGGGTATTTTAGGGGCCATTCAACCGCCTCCCTCAGCTCCTGCTTAACCTGCTCCAGGTCTCCTATGTCCTCCCACTTTACGTTGGGTATCTCGAGGATTACCTCCCTGAGGGCTGAGGGCTGGACCACCTTCAAGGCGTTGGCGAAGTCCTCCCTGCTGACCTTTATCTGCTCCAAGACCTCCGCAGGTATAATCTCCCTGTCAAGGTCTATCTTGGGGAGGAACCTCCTGAGGGCGCTCATGGCCGCCTCCCTGCATAATGCGGCTATGTCCGCTCCCGTGAATCCATGGGTTATGTCGGCCAGCTCATCTAGGTCCACGTCGTCCGCCAGGGGCATACGCCTCGTGTGTATCTGGAATATCTCCTTCCTCCCATTCCTGTCCGGGACGCCTATCCTTATCTCCCTGTCGAATCTCCCGGGCCTCCTGAGGGCCGGGTCTACGGCCTCTATCCGGTTGGTCGCACCTATTACTATGACCTGCCCCCTTCCCTTCAGCCCGTCCATGAGGGTTAGGAGCTGGGAGACAACCCTCCTCTCAACCTCTCCCGTGACCTCACCTCTCTTGGGTGCTATTGCGTCCAGCTCATCGATGAATATTATGCTCGGGGCATTCTGCTCGGCTTCTTGGAAGACCTCACGGAGCCTCGCCTCACTCTCACCATAGAACTTGCTCATTATCTCGGGTCCGTTAATGGATATGAAGTGGGCGCCTGTCTCGTTGGCTATGGCCTTTGCTATTAGGGTCTTGCCTGTCCCGGGAGGCCCATACAGGATTACTCCCTTCGGCGGGTCGATTCCGAGGTGGCGGAACAGCTCGGGATGCTTTAGTGGAAGCTCTATCATCTCACGTATCCTCTGGAGCTCCTCATGGAGTCCCCCGATGTCCTCGTAGGTTACCCCGCTTACCTCCTCTATCCTCTTGACAGGCGATGTGCTTACCTCGACTATCGTGTTCTCATTGACTATGACTGCGTTGGTCGGGCTTGTGGAGGTTACCTTTAGCTCCACGCCCATCCCGAGGATTGGGACCACGATTATGTCTCCCTTCATCACGGGCAGGTTCATGAGCTGGCTTCTGACTATTCTTGCGAAGTCTCCCACGAAGGGTAGGCTCTCGAAGGGTGCGAGAACCACCTTGGTTGCGGGCTTGACCTCGGCCTTAGCCACCCTAACATAGTCCCCAACCGATACACCGGCATTCCTCCTAACCTCCCCATCAATCCTAATCAACCCCATCCCATCATCCTCTTTATAGGGCGGCCAGACTATTGCGAGGGTGCTACGCTTCCCTATAATCTCGATAAGGTCTCCGGGGCTGAGGCCCAGCTCCTTGATGGCCCTGCTATCAAGCCTGGCAATCTTCCTCCCGATATCCCTCTGCCTGGCCTCGGCAACCCTGAGCTGGACCTCACGCCTCCTCTCTCTCCGCATACCCAACAAGAGACCGGGACCCATACATATAACGGTTTTCCGGCGACTCACGTGGAGCGTCATGCGGGTTTATTAGCGACTGTTATGATGAAGCCCTTGGAATGGCCGACAAGGTCGAGGAGTGGCTCTCAATCCAGTTCAAGAAGATTAATGAGGGGCTGCCGAGGAGGAGGCTCAAGCTCGGGGAGCTTCTCTCTATGGAGAGGCCCTCCGTGGAGACTGTGGGAGGAGGCCTGCATCATTTCTCCAAGACCGAGCTACAGGAATTGTCAAGAAGTCTAAGCGAGGACCTAAGGGAGCGGGTTAGGCTGCCCCTCGTCTTCAGGAGGAGCCTTGAGTCATCCGAGAGCATCTACTATCTTGATGGAGGGGAGGCTGAGGCGGAGGTGGTCAAGAGGATAGCCGGGGTGGGGTTCCTGCCGAGGAATAAGGGTAGATACTTCACCTACAAGCCCATAATCTCAATCCTGGTCTCAAGGTATCCCACGCTCGTCGTGATAGGCGCTGCCTAACGCCTCTCCATAACCCTGCTCACAGCCCTGTATAATGGTATGGCAACCGCCACGCCCAATATAACCTGCCCAAGATTCACCGGAACCTCCGCCAACGCATAGAACCCCAGTATCGCCTGCTCGTAGATGAAGTATCCGGCGACCATGATTAGACCTGATGCGAGGAGCGACAGGATTAGCAGGCCCTCAGCCTGCCCGGTCTTAACCATCAGGTATATCGGGGTTGCGACAGCCGCTATAGCCAGCGGTATCCATGAGAGAGGGTGTAGGAACCCCTTCAAGGTAACGGACCCCAAGGTGAATTCCAGCTCCCCTGCGAACAGCGTCATCCCTATCGCAAGGAAGATTACGAAGTATCCTGCGACCACTACCGAGGAGATTGGGAGGAGGATTCTAGCCCCAATTCTTCTCCTAACTTTCTCGACCAGGAGGCCTGCCGCCGCTCCCTCAAGGGCCTTTATCACCAGCGTGGCAGGCGCATATATCCCGTATCCCAGGATTATGTCAGCTAGGGCCGAGCCTACCCCGCCTGCGAAGGCCGCCACCCCTGCGCCCATCGTTAGCGCCGTGAAGTATATCATGGTCTCGCCTAGGTTGAAGTATCCCTTGGTGGCTGGGACATAGACGTTTATCATCATGGTGGCGACCATGACCAGGGCTGTTGAGAGGGCTAGCTGGGCAACCCTCAGAGTCCTCATCAAGAGTCAGTGGAGGAGGAGTGGGATAAAAACCTGACTAAAAGCGGTTAATGGAGGACCTTGAAGCTTTCGTATTCTCCCAGATACTCCTCCCACTCAACCTCTATGTTGGTTACCTTTGCTCCGGGAGGCCCTATCCAGCACCACGAGATTAGGCGCTTGACAGCCTCCTCATCTCCCTCGAAGACGGCCTCAACCCTCCCGTCGGGTAGATTCCTTATCCAACCCTTGACACCAAGCTTGTCGGCCATCCTCTTTGTATTAACCCGGTAAAAGACTCCCTGAACCTTGCCTGATATGAGGACGTGGGCACGTGCTTTCCCCAAACTCACCTCACCGAGGCCTTGATAAACTGCTCTAAGCCACTTTTTAGCCCTTTATATTTTTCAGAAGCGGTATCAGGGTGGTTGTGGGTTGAGGTCGGAGACGGTTGTGGTGGGAGGCGGGGCAGTCGGCCTGATAACAGCCTGGACCCTCGCATCAGAGGGTATAGAGACCATCGTCCTTGAGGAGGATGCCGAGATAGGTGTCCCAGAGCATGACGGCGGCCTCTACAACATCCGTGGACTCGGGAGAATCGGGCTTCCACTCAGCCCCAAGTATATACTGAACAGGGTTAGGGGGGCTGTCTTCAAGTCTCCTGGAGGGCGGAAGCTAACCCTGGATGCTGGCAGAGATGTGGCCATAGTTGCGGATAGGAGTAGGCTGGATAAGATGCTGGCTGAGATGGCTGAGCGTGAGGGCGCCGAGGTTCTCTGCGGTGAGAGGGCTGTGAGGGTTGGGGGAAGGGGTGGTGGATTCATGGTGGAGTTGAGGAGCGGTGTGCGTGTAGGGTCGAGGTGGGT
>JAHSRM010000060.1 GCA_021650775.1 Candidatus Benthortus lauensis | reverse complement strand
TGGGATACGCCCCCCTAACACCCCTCGAACAACTAGTCTACGAGTCGGAGAGGCTCGTAAACTCGCCCGAGTTCAAGCAGAGGATACCTGAGAGCGGGGAGGACTGCAAGGTCATGGGCCTAAGAATAGAGAACAGGTATGTCATCACGGTAGCCGACAGCGTGATATCGACGCTTACACCCGACCTCGACCACTACCTCTCCGTAAAGGAGCAGATAAAGGAGGAGATACTAAAACTGGCCGACAGAATCCTAGGAGGAGAGGGCGAGATAGAGGTTCACGTGAACACGGCGGACATACCCGGGGAGGGCCTCGTGTATCTAACGGTTACGGGGACCTCGGCAGAGAGCGGGGATGACGGAAACACGGGGAGGGGGAACAGGGTGAACGGCCTCATAACCCCCAACAGGCAGATGTCCCTCGAGGCAACGGCTGGAAAGAATGCTAAGAGCCATGTGGGGAAGATATACAACGTTGCGGCCAAGATGATTGCTGAGCGGATACACAGGGAGGTCGGGAAGATTGAGGAGGTCTATGTAAGGCTTCTGAGCCAGATAGGGAGGCCGATAAACCGCCCCCTGATAACCTCGATACAGTTCATACCCATGGATGGAGCGGACTCCCACTCAATAGCCTATGAGGCTGCAGAGATAGCCAAGGACGAGCTGGAGAACATAACGAAGATACAGGGCCTCGTTCTCGAGGGTAAGGTAGACCTGTTCTAAGGGCCTTGGATAAACCTATCAAGCCCCCTACCCCTCCTCAACACCTCGGCACACCTCTTGGGCGTAAGGCACTTAAACTCGACCCCATGTAGGGCGAGCTCCCTGACGGCGGCCTTCTGGATTCCCGGGGCGGCTATTATCGCCCTAGGCCTCTTCCCAAACTCCCTCTCAACGCTCTCAACGTATCTCACGAGCTGCTTTATGTCCTCGGTGGTTGCGTTCCTACGCTTTATCTCCACGACCACCATGTTTCCACGTGAGTCCACGCCGAATACGTCTATGAACCCCGAGTCGCCTGCACGCCTCTCATCCTCCATGGGCTTGAACCCATCCTCTATCAGGGACGGCTCCATGAGTATCGCCCTCTTCATCTCCTCCTCGGTTGCATGCATGGCGAACTCGGCCTCATCCACAAGCCTATACAGCCTCACGTCGAGAACCCTGTGGAAGATTATCCTGAGAACCTCTCTGGGAGAAACCCTCCTAGCCTCAATCAACAGTTTATCCCCATCAATCTTCACGTCTATCTTGGAGCCTGGAGGCTGCCAATTAACAGGCTCGTATCCATGCGGTCTATGAATCAGGACGCTTCCATCACCCTTGATGATGAGCAGCCTCTCCCCCTCACCCAGATATGATGATGCACGGCCCTCATAGAAGACCTCCATGGAGCCTGCCACCACTACAACCTCCCTTCCCCGCAGCCCAGCCCTAACCTTCTCACCCGCTTCCACCAAATCCATACCCAACAAGACTGTAACGGCAAGCCTAAACATTACCCTTTTCACATAATATTCGAAGCCATGCGTCAATATGGTCAGGGTATTTCACATATATGAAAAGATTACTCGCCTCACCTCATTTTGGGGAAATTTTCCGAGAAAAAATTGTATAAAAGAGTTCGTTGGGCAATAGTATTTATACAAGCTGTATGCCCCGCTTCAACGGGCTGGATGAGGGTAGAAGAGTTGAGGAAACCGTTTGTGGTTGCCCATCGAGGAGCATCCGCCCTTGAACCCGAGAACACTATCAGCGCTGTCAGGAAGGCTATAGAGCTTGGATTCGACATGATAGAGGTGGATATACGGCTTTCCAAGGACGGTGAAGTGGTCCTCATGCATGACTCTAGGGTTGATAGGGTCACTGATGGCAAGGGCGAGGTCAGGTCTCTTGGGTTGGAGGAGATACGGCGGCTTAAGGTGAAGGGCAGAGAGAAGGTCGCCCTCCTAAGAGACATAATGGAGATAACGAGGGGGAAGGCAGCCCTGCTCCTAGACATAAAGGACCCTGACGCAGCCCTAGAAGCCCTGAACCTAGCAAAGGAGAAGAATATGCTGGAGCAAATAGTTTTCAATACATCTGACTTGGAGACCCTGGAGAGGATTAGGGAATTGGAGCCTGAGGCTCGGCTCTCCTACTCGCCCTCAATCCAGGACAACCTAGTAGAGATAGCGAGGAGACTCAACCTCTTCATGGCCAGCATCCGCTTCGACCTCATAACCCGGAAACTGATAGAAACAATGCATAAGCTAGGCGTAAGGGTAACCTCGTGGGGAACCAACGACCCCTCGATAATCCAGAAGCTAATCTACATGGGAGTGGATGGAATAATAATTGACGACCCCCAGCTAATCAGAAACATACACCCAATGGTCGGTCCCTCAATAACATAGAAACCTATATTTCATCTACGTAAAACACAGGGAAAAAATATATAGGCAGTTTCGATACCCATAACTTATAAGGGTGATAAATATGGCGCAGACAAAATGGGCTGCAATAAGCATAATTCTTCTCCTCGTTGGAGTTGGCATCGGCTATGGAATCTGGGGGACAGCGGCTCCAGCCACGGTAACCGAGACCATAACCCAGACCAAGACTGAGACCGTTGGCGGTCAGACTATAACAGTTACCGAGACAGCCGCCGGGACAACCATAATCCAGACGCAGACAGTTACGAGGACTCAGACTGTTACAGCCGCTATGCAGCCTGTTGAGCTGGCGATAAGTGTGTGGGCCGCGGGAGACCCAGCCTCCGTAACAAGGGTTGATAACATCGTGAATGCTTGTAATAGGTTGGTCAAATTCGCAGGGACCCTGGGGGCGCCATACACCTGCACAATAGAGGAGACATACTACCACCGTGGAGGCTGGGAGGACTACGAGAAGAAGATATTCCTGGCGTTTGAAGCAGGCGAGCTACCGGACATAATCGCAGTGGGACATGAATGGATACCTGTTCTAGCCGACAAGGGCATGATAGTCCCCCTAGATGAATACATCAACAAGTATTGGGACTTCGCATTCTTCGATGTCCCTGAAACTCTTTGGAATGCCGTGAGATACAAGGGTAAGCTGTGGGCTATCCCGCAGGACACGGAGGCCAGGCCACTATACATCTGGAAGCCAGCCCTCAAGGGTCTTGGATGGAGCGACGAGGAGATAGCGGCCCTCCCCGAGAAGATAAAGAACGGTGAGTTTACCCTCGACGACATGCTGGAGGTTGCCAAGCAGGCGGTAGATGCAGGTCTGGTGAAGTATGGAGTCCTCCACAGACCCACCCCAGGCGGCGAGCTATGGCAGGTAATATTCGCATACGGCGGAAAGCTATGGAACCCAGACACCGGCAACATGGTGCTCGATAAGGAGGCTATGCAGAGGGCCCTAGAGTGGTTCTATAGGGCGTCGAGGGAGCTGCAAGTCCTTCCACAAGACATGACAACCTGGTCATGGAGGTCCATACACACAGCAGTCGTCTCAGGTGAGACGCTCTTCTGGTTCGGAGGAACATGGCACTGGGCCGAGTGGCAGAAGGTAGAGTATCACCCCGAGCTCGGAGCCGTTCCAGAGTCATATCTATGGGAGAACTTCATATTCGCCTTGGTTCCATCGGGCTTCCAGGGAGGAAAACCGGTAACCCTGAGCCACCCATTCGTCTACGTGGTTACCTCCCAGTCTGAGAACCCTGAGGGAGCGGCTCTAGTCCTGGCAGTCGCATCCCAGCCCGAATTCGATGTCGCCCACGCAGTTGGAAGCGCCCACATACCCGTGAGAAAGTCGAGCTTGGAGCATCCAGCCATGAAGGCCTCCAAGTTCCTAAGCGATGTGGCATACATGCTGGACTATGCGACCTTCCTACCCATGCACCCACTCTGGGGCAAATATAGAAAGATAATCTATGACGCCATAGCGGCCGTGGAGCTTGGCAAGATGGCCCCGGCCGATGCATTAAAGTTCATAGAGGACTCAATCAAGGCCGACCCAGAGTTATCAACGGTAGTCGAGATAGTCTAAAGAAATCCTTAATTATTTTCCCCCAAATTTTTAATATTCAGGTGAAAAACCTTGGGACTCATCTCAAATAACCCCAGCGTAAGGTCCTATATCTACATGATAATCTTCCTCGGTCCAGCGCTTTTCCTAATACTATTCTTCTGGATACTCCCCGTCTTCTCAACGATATTCCTATCCTTCACGAACATGGGCATGAGGAAGCCTAACTGGGAGTGGGTTTACCTAAAGAACTACATGTTCGTCGGAGCCCACCCATTCTCCCAGAAGGTGGCGATTAATACTCTGGTTTATGTAGGTGCGACCCTGGCGTTTAACGTGTTGATAGGGCTTCTACTCGCTATTCTAACATTCTACATGGATGATAGGACGAGCCTTGTCTATAGGGCTTTATGGCTCCTGCCCAGGGCATCACCGCCAGTAGTGTATGGTCTCCTCTGGCTGTGGGTCCTCGACTCCTCGGAATACGGCCTCCTAAACCAGCTCCTCGCACCAATATACGGTAAGCCTGTGCCATGGCTGGTGAACTACGCTATGCCCGGCATAATCGTGATAAATGGGTTTATAGGTGCGTCGTTCAGCCTGATAGTCTTCTCATCCGCCCTCAAGGCGATTCCCCCAGACTACCTCATGGCCGCCAGGGTTGATGGGGCCTCGGAGCTCAGGATAGTCAAGGACGTAATCCTGCCCCTGATGAAGTGGCCTATAATGTTCGTCACGGCGTGGCAGACCCTAAGCCTCCTCGCATCCTACGAATACATCCTAATAGTAACCGATGGAGGCCCATTCTTCGAGACGGAGGTATGGTCCCTCTTCGCATACCATCAGGCGTTCCAGCACCTTGAACTCGGGTTCGGTGCAGCCCTCGCCATGATACTAGTGATAATAGCTTTGATAGCGGTCCTAATCCAGATGAAGCTCTTCAGGTTCAGGGAGATGATAACGCCCGTAAAGATAGAGCATACGTGAGGTGATGTAAATGGGGAGGAGCCAGGAAATCTACATAAGGGCTCCACGCTTCGGGAACATTAACAGAATACTGGGCAAGGCTGTTCTATATGGTGTTGTGACGGCCATGACCCTGCCCATAATCATAATGTATCTCTGGCTTTTCATGCAGTCCGTCAGCGAGAAGGTCCTGATAGGGTTTATACCCTCAGGGTTCACCGCCGATGGATGGAGGTTCCTCTGGGGGCCCGTAAAGTTCGGGGAGGTCCTACTTCCACCCATCTGGCCCATAACGCTGAACTCGCTCATCATAGCCCTTGGAGTAACAGGGATAGAGGTGAGCATAGCCCTTATGGCGGGGTATGCGTTATCCAGGCTGAGGGTCCCCTTCAGGGACAGCTTCCTCATACTAATCATCATCCTACACGCTTTCCCGGGAATAACACTGCTCATAGCAATCTTCTACCTCCTAAACGTGATGGGCTTAATCAACACCCTGCTGAGCGTGATAATAGCTAAGGCGGCCTTGGAGATACCGATGGCCACCTGGCTTATCAAGGGATTCTTCGACGCAGTTCCATGGGACGTGGAGGCAAGCGCTCTGGTGGATGGATGCAGCAGGCTTCAGGCATGGTATAAAGTCATCCTCCCTCTGGTGAAGCCCGGGGTGGCGGCGGTGGCGATATTCGCATTCCTCGCAGGATGGAACGAGTTCATCTACGCCCTAACATTCATCTTCGACCCCAACCTCTACCCACTCTCAATCCACATAATAGGACTCATAGGAGAGTTCAGATACGTTGATTACACCCTCCTGGCAGCCACAGCCCTATTCTACTCGATACCGCCCCTCGTCTTCTTCGTCATAACGCAGAAAGCATTCATGAAAGTCCCGCTGGTGGGCATGAAGGGGGCCTAATCATGGCAAATCCTTATAAGAATTACGGGGGAACTATCCGTAGGCCGCGAAGGTGGCGGCTATGGTGAGGGTTAAGCTCGACGGCCTCTCAAAATATTTCGGCGAGGTTAAAGCCGTGGACAACCTTAACCTATCGATAAAGGACGGGGAGTTCGTGGCGTTCCTAGGCCCATCAGGATGCGGGAAAACCACCACGCTGCTGATGATAGCGGGTATCTACAGGCCGACGAAGGGGAGGATATACTTCGACGACATGGACATCACGAACATAGCTCCAAAGGACAGGAACGTGGGCATGGTCTTCCAGAGCTACGCACTCTACCCCCACATGAAGGTCTACGACAACATAGCCTTCCCGCTGAAACTGAAGAAGCTCCCAAAAAACGAGATAGACAGGAAGGTTAAACAGGTTGCGAAGCTCATGCAGATAGACCACCTGCTCGACAGGTATCCACGCCAGCTCTCGGGAGGCCAGCAGCAGAGAGTAGCCCTCGCAAGAGCCCTGGTAAAAGACGCATACGTCCTACTGATGGATGAGCCTCTAAGCAACCTGGACGCCAAGCTAAGGATACTTATGAGGGCCGAGTTGAAGAAGCTCCAGAAGGAGCTTGAGGTAACCACGATATATGTTACGCATGACCAGGTCGAGGCCATGTCGATGGCGGATAGGATAGCGGTCATGAATGAGGGCAGGCTTCAGCAATACTCCACCCCAGACGAGCTATACGACAAGCCGGCCAACATATTCGTGGCAGGGTTCATAGGCTCGCCGCCCATGAACCTAATCGACGCAACCTTCAGGGAAGACTCGGGAGGATACCTGGTGGATGCGGGTTCATTCAAGCTTAGACTCGAGCCAGGCATGGGCGAGGTGGTCAAGAATAATCTGACAGGCCAGGAGATAATCTTTGGAGCAAGGCCGGAGAACATGGAGATAGTTGAGGCGGCTGAGGACAACACGATAGAGGGAACCGTATACGTCCTAGAGCCCCTGGGAAGAGACCTAATCGTGAACGTTAAGGTGAACGACTACATGATAAAGGCCCTAACCAAGCCCGGCGTAAACCTAAACCCAGGGGACAAAGTCTGGCTAAAGGTAGACCTTGACAAGATACACATCTTCGACAAGAAGACAGGGAAGGCAGTCATATAGGAAAGGGATTAGAGCCGATTGCTAGGAGCCCGGGAGGGGATTTGAACCCCTGTAGAGCGGGTCTGCAGCCCGCCGCCTAACCGCTCGGCCACCCGGGCCCATCTCCATCTTTTCTCAGACTCGTTATTTAGGGTTTAGGGGCTTCGTTATTACTTGGAGAGTTTTCTACACGGGTTGTTTTGGTAGGTGTTAAATGTGGGTGGGTGGATGTGGGGTTGGTGGAGAAGGGGTGCTGGCTGCCAGGAGGCGGAGCATTCTTAAGATGATTATGGGTAGGAGGACGATTAGGCTCTTCAGGGAGGGGGAGATACCCGACGATGTCCTCGAGCTCATAGTCGAGGCGGGGGTCCGTGCACCCATCTACCTACAGTCCTACACGGTAATCCAGGTTAGGGATAGGGGGAAGAGGGAGGAGCTGGCCAAGCTATGCGGGGTTGAGGCCGTCGAGAAGGCTGGGGCCGTGCTCCTAGTATGCTCGGACCTCCACAGACCCAAGAGGCTGCTGGACATTCTGGGCCATCCCCACATACTCCAGGTCGATAAGCACCCGGTCGAGGCCATATACTCGGTCTTCGAGGCAGCCCTAATGGTGGAGAACATGATTCTGGCCGCAGAGGCACTAGGGCTGGGAAGCGTCATACTCGACTGCCCCCTACTAGAGGCCAGGAGGATTGCCGAGATGTTCAATCTGCCTAGAGGTGTAACGCCCCTCATACTGCTCTGCATAGGGGAGCGGGGGGAGGTGCCGCCCCTGAGGCCGAGGCTACCCCTCAACATGGTGTTCCACAGGGATGAGTATGTCGAGCCAAGGGATGAGGAGCTGGAGGGCTACCTTAAGACCCTTGAGAAGCACATGGAGTCTGAGAACTATGTGAGGAAGTATGCTGGAATGGATATGCGTTATACAGAGTATCTGAAGCTTAAGACCGAGCTAAGCGAGGAGAACAAGAAGATAAGCGACTCGGTGGCCAAGTTCCTGAAGGAGAATCTAATGAAACTCTAGGAGGAAAGGGATTTAACATGGCTTATCCACCTACCCGCAGATGCCCGAGATAGACATACCCTCAGAGCTGTCAAGATACTCCAAGCTCGTCGAGGCGGCTGCCGAGAGATACATCCCAAGGAGAATAGACGAGGAGGGCTTAAAGAAAATCTTAGGCGAGCCAGCATACAGATACGAGGCCGAGTCTGTGAATAAGGGGGTCCTCCAACCCTTCTGGGACCTCATGGATAGGGGTGGGAAAAGGTGGCGTCCAGCCCTTACCATGATGATGTATGAGGCCCTGGGCGGAGAGGCTGAGGAGATAGCCCCCCTCGCAGTAATCCCAGAGGCGATACACAACGGAACCCTGGCGGTGGATGACGTGGAAGATGAGAGCGACTTCAGGAGGGGGAAGCCATGCATCCACAAGATATACGGCGTGGACATAGCGATAAACATGGGCAACACCATGTATTTCCTCCCACTCCTAATCCTCAACCAACTCGAGATACCCGAGGGGAAGAAGCTCGCAATACTAGAGGACTATGTTAGGACGATGACGGAGCTGAGCATAGGCCAGGCCATGGACATAGCGTGGCACAGGGGGATGGTGGAGAAGATAGACGAGGAGCAATACCTTCAGATGACGCTCTTCAAGGCAGGGGCATTAGCACGATTCGCAACAAACATAGCCTCAATACTTGCCGGAACGCATCCCGAAGTCAGGCTAAGGCTCGAGAGATACGCAGAGGTTATGGCGGTTGGATTCCAGATACAGGATGACATACTCAACATAGTTGGGGAGGAGGAGAAGTATGGAAAGGAGATTGGAGGGGACATAAAGGAGGGGAAGAGAACCCTTATGGTAATCCACGCACTCAAGAACCTGCCCCCAGCAGAGGCCCAGAGGCTGAAAGAGATACTAAACATGAGGACGAATAACCCCGAGCTGATTAGAGAGGCGATAGAGCTAATCAAGAAGGCCGGCTCAGTCGAGTATGCGAGGAAGGTCTGCCGCCAACACATAGAGAGGGCCCTGAAGCTACTCGACGAGTCCCTAGAGGAGTCGCATGCGAAGGAGAAGCTCAAGGCGTTGACGGAGTTCCTGATTAAGAGGGAGTATTAGAAAAGGTTAATTTCCCATTCCTCCAGCTTGTATGTATGAGCGGCGAGTTCAAGATAGAGATAGTTGATGTTAAGATTCCCGAGGGATGTAACGTCATCTTCGGGATAAGCCACTTCATCAAGACCGTCGAGGACCTCTATGAGGCGATAGTGAACACCGTCCCCGGAGCGAAGTTCGGCCTAGCCTTCGCAGAGGCGAGCGGCCCCTGCCTTATCCGTCATGAAGGAACCGACGAGGAGCTTAGGAGGCTGGCCGCCGAGACCCTCCTCAGGATTGGATGCGGCCACACATTCCTCATCTACCTCCGGAACCTCTACCCAATCAACGTAACCCAGAGGATAAAGTCCGTCCCCGAGGTCTGCACCATACTAGCCGCAACCGCCAACCCCCTCCAAGTGATAGTCCTCGAGAGTGGCCAAGGAAGGGGCGTGATAGGCGTGATAGACGGGTATAAGCCGAAGGGCGTGGAGGGGGACCAGCACATAAAGGAGAGGCGGGAGTTCCTGCGAAAGATAGGGTATAAGTTTTAGGGGGCTAAACACCTATATAACATTATTGCAAAAAATTTTACGAAATTATGTTCGAACTACCCCTCGTCATAGACGAGCCCGGAGCCCTGCTGGCGGGCATAGAGGTCAGAGGTGCCGAGAATAGTCCCGAGATGCTCTACCAGCTCTCGAAGATTCTGAGGGAGAGGAGGCTGTCGATTAGGGCCCTTATATCCGGGAACCTGAGCGACGATAAGGTGGATGTGTATGTCTGCGTCAGGCTGCCCTCCGAGGACTTCGATAAGAACGGCGTGGTTGAGGAGCTTAGGAGGAGCATAAGGGCCGAGAGCATAATCTGGGTAGACTACGAGATTGAGGGCTTCGCCGTCAGCACCTTCTTCCCCCTGAAGGTCTTCGGGAGAAGGGCGGTAATCTTCTCAGCCCCCGTCCTCGGAAGCATGATAAAGGGATATAGGAAGAGGCTGGGGGTCTCGGCGGCTAACGTCATAATGTATTACGCAGGATACTCGGGTGGGCTGGATAGGGGTAGGGAGGCCGTGGGCGAGAGGGGGGAGCTAAGCCCGAGGGAGCTGTTCCTAAGATTCCTATACAGCGGCAAGGCATTCGGCCAATACGATGCCGAGCTAAAGAAGATGGATGAGAAGACGGGTGAGACAGTAGTAGTCGTGAGGAACAGCTGGGAGTCGGAGTATATAGGTGGGGGATACGACGAGCCTCAATGCCACTACCTCAGGGGATTCTTCCAAGGCTTCATAGAATCACTATTCAACAGGGAGATGGAGTCAAGGGAGATACAATGCATCTGTAAAGGAGACACCCACTGCGAATTCCATATAACGCCGAAAACCCTTTAACAACCTCCAGCCCACAATTTTGGGGGATGATGAGAGCGGGTAAAACGGAGCCCAAAACAGGGTGATGAAGTCTGATACCCGTCCTGACTAAACATAACAAGAGGCTATGATAGGTTAGTCAAATGTTAATGCCTGGTCAAGGTTTTTATGAGCATTAGGAGAATTACATTTGATGAAAAAGGTGCTGATTTTAGGGGGTGGAGCCGGGGGCGTAGTTGTTGCCTCCAGGCTCGCTAAGCGTCTCAAGGACTCTGTCGAGATAACTCTTGTGGATAAGAATCCATACCACGAGTTCCGGCCATCATACCTCTGGGTAACTATGGGGATTAGGGAGCCTGATGACGTTAGGAGGCCGCTCAGCCTTCTGGGCGAGAGGGGCGTCAAGATACTCAACGAGGAGGTAACGGACATAAACCCTGCGGAGCGTAAGGTCAAGACGAGCAAGAGGACGCTGGACTACGATTACCTGATAGTTGCTCTGGGAGCCGAGCTGAGGCCAGACCTCCTCCCAGGGGCAGACAAAGCATACCATGCATGGGAGCTTAATGACGCACTCAAGCTCAGGGAGGCCGTCGCAAGGTTCAGGGGAGGAAAGATTCTCGTCGGCCCCGCCTCCGTTCCCTACCGATGCTCCCCAGCACCCTTCGAGCTCGCCCTAATGCTCCGATACCTCTCCGAGCAGAGGGGTGTCTCCGAGAAAACCGAGATAACAGTCTTCCACCCATGGAGGGTTCCCATGGAGCCATTCGGCCCCTTCATGCAGAACATGTTCAAGGGATTCCTGGAGCAATTTAACGTGGAGTTCATAGGCTCGTGGGAGACCGAGAGGATTGACGGCGAGAAGAAGAGGATTGTCTCGAAGAAGGGCGATGAACTCGAGTATGACTTGGCTGTGGTTATCCCACCCCATAGGCCGGCTAGACCAATCGAGGGAACCGAGCTGATAAGCAAGGACACGGGATACATGAACGTAAGCAGGAAGACGCTCAGGAACCCCAAGTATGATGACGTCTTCGGGGTAGGGGACATAGTTGCCTCAACCCTGAACCTGGGCATGGCGGGAGTCTTCGCCCACTTCGAGGGAGACTTCGTGGCCTCTCAGATAATAGACGAGGTCAAGGGAACCTACATGGCCATGACCTACAACAAGACAGGGGTCTGCGTAATGGATGTGGGATACCTTGGGGCAGCGGTCTTCTGCGACTTCTCAGGAGTCATAGACGGCGTATCTGAGTATCCTGAGTGCTGGGTCCTAGGCGGGATGAAGGCCTTCAGGGGTGCGAAGGTCATGTTCGAGAAGATGTGGTTCGCAGAGATATTCGGGAGGTGAGGGCATGGCGTCGATAAGTATCTCGGGTCTACCTGAGGAGAAGGCCGAGAAGCTCGCAAAACTACTCGAGAAACTTGCAGACAACGCAGATGCACTCGAGCAGCTGCTGGACACCCTTGAGAAGATGAAGGACACGGGCCTCCTGGCAGGCGTGTCGGCTCTGGCGGAGAGCTTCGAGGAGGGATTCAACTACCTGATGAGGCCTGAGCTGATGGGAGCCATGGGGAACATGATGATGCTAATCTACTTCATCAGCAAGCTAAACCACCCCATGATATACGAGGTCGCGGAGAACACGCCGCCATGCATAGAGAAGGCCTGGGAGGAGTTTAAGAAGACGCCTGAAAAAAAGGCGGGGTTCTTCGAGCTACTCGACCTAATGAGGAGCCCCGAGTTCTATGGAATGATGAGGGCCATGAAGGCTATGCTGGAGTGCATGAGGAAGAAGTAGGGCTACCCCAGCCTCCCCCCAATCTCCCCCAATATTTTCTCAGCACGCCTCAACGCATCTGGGAAGATGCTCCCCCTCTCCAGGAACCTCTCCAACTCCTCCCTAATCTCCCTTAGATGCCTCCTCTCAGCCTCGGGGCCAAGCGGCCTCTCGGCCTGGAGCTTTATCCCACCCTCCATGAACCCCTCCGGATAATACCAGTCCTTGAACCACGTGTATCCGAGCTTGAGGAGCTTGTATCCCAGCCTGGTGGCAGGCGGGGGGACGCCGTGCCTCATCTCCCTCCAGGTCTCCTCATCCTCATAATACTCGACGAAGAGCCTCCCCCCAGGCGGGATTGGGAAGAGCCTGAGGACAGCGTCCTCGACCTCCGAGCCGAAGTAATGGAGCTCCCTCCGACCCACCCTTACCCTTGGAACTATGCCGAATATCTCGGCCCATGGGCGGTAGAAGCCCCGGCCCTTAAACACCTTAATGTTGAGGAGCCTCCCACCATCCTCCACATAGACCTCCAGGTTAATCTCCTCGGGGAACCTGCCTGGGAAGACCCGGCCCGCATAGACTCTCAGCCCGCCTACATGGACTCCCCTCTTCAGCGCCTCTACAACCTCCTCCATGAGCAGGCTCTACCTCTTTCCAAATCATCTCGAGAAACTTGAGGTTACCGCATTCTTTAGGCAGGTGGATTGTTTAAAAGATTTACCCGGATTGGGTGGATTGTATGCCGTTGAGAGGCTTCAATCATCGGCTATATTACTCCCTGTCCTTCGATGTCATGGCAATCTCCCATCTGTGGGTTCCTGAGCGTGGGAGGAGGCGTGGTGCGAGGATGAACGTGAGGATGTAGGATGCGAGTGTAGGCATGATTAGCCCCAGGTCCTCCCCAAGTATCTCTAGGAAGACCCGCATCTGCTCCCTAAGCCCCACCCATCCCGCCGAGCCTGCCCCAAGCCTCCTCAACTGCCTATGACCCAGATAGGCTCGAATAACCTGTGATGCGAAGTCCCTGAAGCTCTCCACAGGCCTAAACCACACACGGGCTTCATCCACATACCTGACGCTCCATCCAAGCTTCTCGGCGGAGAGCTGGAGGTATAGGTCTACCGCTATCACGTTCCGGGGTATGTGGACCGCCTCTGCGAGCTCCCTTCTTAATGCTAGTCCTCTGCCCATGACCGTGAACTGTGCCTCAGGGTTTCTCAGCCTCATCCTTCTCAGCCACCTCGCCACTGCCTCGGATGCTCTTCCAGCTATTGTCTTGGCTTTTAGTGGGAGGGTGTTGGAGGCCGTTATCCCTACTCGGTCCCTTAGGTGTTTCACGAGGTTGAGGGTTGTGTCGTGTTCTAGGATTACGTCGGCGTCGTAGAGGGCTATCACGTCTCCCTCCGCCTCACCGAATATCTCGTTCCAGGCCTCGGCCACGCCCCGCCTCTCCCCATGATGGATTAACCTCAGGTTATAGGGCGTGTCCCTGACAAGCCTCCGGACAAGCTCGGGTGTCCCGTCGTCGCTGTCATCCGAGACTATTACCTCGATTATCCTGTGGTTGCCGAGCCTCTGCTTGGAGAGTTGATGGAGGAGGTGGACGAGGCCCATCCCCTCATTGTAGGATGGGATGCCGACCGTAATCCTCAACACGTCTCATGGGGTTGTCTCCCTGATTACACTATAAATTTATGGGGAGGGTTTAGCCCTCTGGGGTTGCGGGGAATACTTAGGAGGATTCTCGTAGGAGTCTCTGTCAGCGTCATTATACTCGCCGTCATATCGGTCTTCTCGGGCGTGGGTTTGGATGACCTCGCCAAGGTAAGCCTCCAGGCATTCGTGGCCTCCTCCCTCCTCTCCCTCGGCTCACTCCTCATGAGGAGCATACGCTTCGCATTCATAGTGGAACGCTACTCAGGTGAGCTGGGCTTCCTCAAGGCCATACCCGTGAGGATTGCAAGCGAGTTCGTGGCCCTCCTCTCATTCGCCTACGTGGGCGACGAGGCCTTCAGATTTGGGTGGCTTGCGAGGAAGGGCGTGGAGCCGGGTAAGGCGGCCTGGATGTCATACATCGAGATATTCTTCGACGTCTCGGTTGGGACGATACTATCCCTTGCGGCAGCCGTCTACCTACTCCTCCACAACGCCCTGATACTAGGCATTATAGTTGCGGCTATCTCGGCCACGGTTCTCCTCGGGCACATACTCCTGATACTATACTCTGTGAGGCGTGGCCTGAGGGTTCCCAGGATTCTCTCGGACTTGGTGGTTAGACTGCTCGGCGAGAGGGGCTCGGGAATCATAGGGCGGGTGAACGAGGCCTTGGAGGAGTTCTCAAGGGTCTCGAGGAGCATCATGGAGAGCGGGTCAAGGAGGGTTGTGGCGGCAGGCCTCGGATTCACCGCCATGTCGGCAATCCTGTGGGCCGCATCCCTGCAGGCAGCCCTATCCTCGGCAGGTCTCCCAACAACGCTCTACGAGGCCTTGATGATATCTTATGCAGCCGTCGCCCTCTCGACCATACCGGTAACCATAGGTGGCTCGGGTTTAAGCGAGCTTGGGGCAGCCCTCTCGGCTATGGCCGTCTATGGTGATGCTCCTTGGCCCGCCGTAGTCGCTTGGAGGATTGCCAGCTACCATGTTCCCCTGGTTGTCTCGGGGGTGTTCCTGGTCTGGGCTGTGTGGGAGATGGGTTCAGGGGCCGTAGAGCATCCTCTCGAGGGTGAAGAGCCTTCTTAGGGCAGCCCTCCTCTCCTCAGCACCTACCCCCGAGGCCTCCACAACCTCCCTCATGAAGCCTATAACCTTGTCATAGGTCCTACGTGAGATGGGTCTGGGGACACCGTCCTTCCCGCCCACAGCGAAGGTAAACTTGACCGGGTCCCTCCAGTCAGGCTCGGCCCCATGTATTATTGCCGCGACCAGGGCCAGGGCTCTTATGGTCGTTGGGCCGACCCCCCTTATGCCTACAAGCTCCTCATAGTTCCTAGGCCTAACCTCGTAGATTCTTCTCAGGGTCTTCCAGTCGATTCTCCTCGGCATATAGAGGTGGCTGGGCGCCTTGACATCGCCTTTCTCCCCCATCCATCTGGCCAGGGTCTCCTGCCTCCTCATGAGCTGGTTTAGCGTCCTCACAATCCTCTCAGGCCTCTCCGAGGCCATGTCCACCGAGGCCTTCCTGGCCTCCTCGCTCCTCCTCGACACCATGTTGAGGACCATCTGCTCCCTCCTCTGGCCTGCTATTCCTGAGTGTGGTTCCTCGACGAAGCTCTTGACCCGCTCCCCGACCCAGTGGTATCTCCTCGCATACCCTATCTCCGGGTTCATTCCCTGCTGGATTACCGCCCACTC
Source organism: Candidatus Benthortus lauensis (assembly GCA_021650775.1). Classification (GTDB taxonomy): domain Archaea; phylum Thermoproteota; class Nitrososphaeria_A; order Caldarchaeales; family Wolframiiraptoraceae; genus Benthortus; species Benthortus lauensis. The sequence continues at coordinate 48,323 of JAHSRM010000060.1, read as the reverse complement.
GCCACGCTCGGTGAAGAGGATTACGTGGTGGTAGATTGTGTAGCCGTCTTGGAGGACGGAGTTATCGACCTTGGCGGCCATCCTGCTGGCGTGTATGACCCTCTCGGAGACCTCCTCGCCCAGGCCAGCCGCCCTAACCATCTCGGGAACCCGTCTCCCCATAAGCCCCTTGCCGCCTGCAACCGCAACCCCATGCTCCTCAAGCCTCAGGGCCTCCCTCAACGCACCCGAGACAACGGTTGTCAGGCCGCTTGAGTGCCAGTCGAAGCCCAGGACGCATCCGAGGGACTGGAACCAGAATGGGTCCCCCATCCTTCTCAGAAGCTCCCCCACCCCATACTCATCGACTATGACCCTCACTATCCTAGATGCGAGGGCCCTCATCCTAGGCATCAGCCATGGTGGGACTGGCCCGCTGTGGAGCGGTAGGTCGGCTACCCCTGAGGCCCGCATCCATTAGGGTTGTTGGGGGCCGGCGACTTAACCTTTTTGGAGGGGTGGGCGAAAATGGGTTAGAGGGCTATCAGGCCTATGAAGATTGGGGCGAAGACTATGGCCACGGTGTTGAGGACCTTGATTACTGTGTTGAGGGCTGGGCCGGCCGTGTCCTTGTAGGGGTCTCCTACCAGGTCTCCCGAGACCGCTATGGCGTGCTCAGGCGTCTTCTTCTTACCCAGGACCTCGAGATACTTCTTGGCGTTGTCCCACGCCGCCCCGCTGTTCGCCATGTGGTATGCCAGGTATAGCCCGCTTAGAACCGCTCCTGTCAGCACTCCCACCACCGCCTCTGGACCCAGGAGCACTCCCACGATTATCGGTGTGAGGATTACTATGGCCGCCGGCGTTAGGAGCTCCCTTAAGGCGCCGTTGGTCGCCAGGTCCACTACTCTTGCATAGTCGGGCTTCTCCCTCCACTCGAGTATCCCGGGCTTCTCCCTAAACTGCCTCCTAACCTCCTCGACTATCCTCGAGGCCGTTGCCCCAACCGCCTTAATCAGCCTGCTGCTAATGTAGAATGGAAGTAGGGCGCCGACCATGAGGCCGATTATCACCGCCGGGTTGGTCAAGCTATACTCGAAGGCTTTGCCTGGGAAGAACTTCTGGGCCTCGTGGAGGAATGCCTGTATCATGGCCAGGGCTGCGAGGGCGGCGCTCGCTATTGCGAAGCCTTTCGTGGTGGCCTTGGCGGTGTTCCCGACTGCGTCGAGCTTGTCGGTTACCATGCGGTTCTCCTCGCTCAGCCCAGCCATCTCGACTATCCCGCCTGCGTTGTCGCTCACGGGGCCGAAGCTGTCTATGGAGAGGACTATGCCCGAGAGGCTCAGCATCGCCATGGTCGTTATAGCGGTCGCATAGATTCCGTAGAGGCTCTCCCCGGTCGCCGAGTATGCCAGGTAGTAGCTCGCAGCAATAGCGATTATCAGTGAGGCGGCTAGGGGGAGGGTGGACTTGAGGCCCTGGCTGATTCCCTCGAGTATGTTGGCGCTATGCCCTATCTTGGTTGCCTCGGCCACCTCCTTGACGGGGCCATAGACGTAGTTGGTGTAGTAGTCGGTTATCCTCTGGATTATGGGGACGAGTATCACTCCTAGTATCGTGGCTGCGAGGAGGGAGTATGCGACCTGGCTTGCCCCGAATATCTGCAGGGTTATGAATGCGTTGATGATTACTGCGAGGGCTGCCGAGACGAGGAAGGCCGTTGTAAGAGGCCTCATGGGGTTCTCAACGTTCCTTCCACCGACCGTGAAGACACCTATGATGGATGCTATGAGCCCTGAGCCGCCTATCAGGAGTGGGTAGATTACCAGAGGTATCTCGCCTATTATCCCTCCGAGAAGCATGGCCGCAAGAAGCGTTACAACATAGGACTCGTAGATGTCTGCCCCCATCCCCGCTGCGTCTCCCACGTTGTCCCCCACGTTGTCGGCTATCGTGGCAGGGTTCCTCGGGTCATCCTCAGGTATCCCGGCCTCAATCTTCCCAACCAAGTCAGCCCCAAGGTCAGCCGCCTTCGTGTAGATTCCGCCCCCAGCCCTAATGAATAAGGCCACGAGGCTCGCGCCGAACCCGGCTCCAGCAACCGAGACAGGGTCCGGGTAGATTAGGTAGAGGACCGTGATTGCGAGCAGGGCCATGGCGGTGATTATCAGCCCGGCTGTGGCCCCTCCACGGAAGGAAGTGAGCAGGGTGGCTCCTATGCCCTTCTCCGTGGCCTGGGCAGCCCTGGGCGCGGCGCCTATGGTCGTCATCATGGAGACTATGCCCGCTATCGCCGATAGGGTTGCGCCGACAGCGAAGGAGACTGCCGCCGGGATACCCGAGGTCAGGGCTATGACCACTCCGAGTATTATCCCTATGGGTGTGATGGTCTTGTATTCCCTCATGAGGAAGGCTGTGGCTCCCTCCCTGATGGCAGACGAGATGCTCAGCATCTTCTCGTTTCCAGGCGACTTGCCCCTAAGCCATGCGTATAGTCCTCCTGCCGTGGCCACTGCTACGAAGGATATGATTAGCGGCATGAAGTTGTATATGCTCACGGCTTCTCCCCGTCCATGAGACCCGGAACCCAATCACCTATATACCTTATTCCCCTCCACCAGCCATCTTGATTATCTTTGAGCCTATCAGCTTGTTGTTCGGTATCAGAGCCAGGTTCCCGTCCTCCCTCCTGATAACCGTGAAGAGCACCCTCACGTCCTCCACCACCCCCTTCTCCCCACCCGCATCAACCCTATCACCAATCATGAAGGGCCGGGTAATCAGGAGGAGCAGGCCTGAGAGAGCCTGACCCAAGACCTGCTGCGACGCAAACCCAACCACCATGCCTATGAACCCGCCGATGGCCACGCCGGCCGTGGGGTCCGACATGGAGCCAGCTATACCCGCAACCAGGGCGCCTATCCCCACTATCTTAACCACGTTCCTCACCGCGGCGGCGGGAGGATGCTCGTAGGTGAGCCTCATGAACCAGTAGACCGAGCCTGCGAAGGCCGAGACAATCCCATACCCGAACCCAATAGCCACCAGGACATCCACATACCTCTTATAATTCAGGGCGCCGGGAAACAACTCCGACAAGACGCCCTCGAACAGGAACTGGACCGAAGCCGACACAGCCACGAAGGCGGCCACCAAGAAGACCAGCCAAGCCACCGACCTCGCAAGCATAACCCAAACCACGGAACCCCAACCCTTAAACTTAAAAACCAGCCCCACAAGAAACAAAAACAGAACAAAAAGCGGGGGTAGCCAAGCCTGGCCAAAGGCGCAGGGCTCAGGATCCCAAAAAAAGGGATGAGAACCCCTGTCCCATAGGGGTTCGTGGGTTCAAATCCCACCCCCCGCACATTTTTACCGGTAAACTATGTAAAGGGTAATACCTTTTGATACCGTTGGGATGGTTGGGCGGAGGAAGACTGAGACCATCAAGGAGAGAACCGTCTACGTTTATCTTCCGAGTGAGGAGTTTGTTGAGGAATGGAGGAGGCATGCGGCGTTAGCGAAGAAATCATTATCGAAGTTTGTCTTTGAGATTGTTGAGGATTATATCAGGAAGAGCGAAAACCACAGATTCGAGAGTAGACTTGAATTGATTAAGAAGTTGAAAGAATTCGATGATGAGGTTAAAAGACTTCGTGAAGAAAACAGGATGCTAAGAAAAACTTGTCGAGAATCTTGAACGCGAACTCAGAAGATACAGAGCTCAACCATTTCTAGAGCCACACTTTGAGGGCATTCGAAGATTCGATAGAGAACTAATAGAACTTCTGAAGACAGGTGAATCGTTCAGCGAAGAGGAAATCCTCGACAGGCTTGGTGTCGATCCATCCGAGACGGAATACGTGAAGGCGATCTCAAGGCAGCTCGAGATTCGAGATTCTCGAGGACTACGGACTGATCGAGTTTCCTAGGAAGGGTTGGAGATGGAGAGGCTAAAGCAGCTGAGGATCAGGAAGATTGATTCTGAGAGGATTATACAAGACTTCAGGAAGGACTGCGTACTCAAGGAGATGAACGGGGAGAGCATAAGGAAGTATATATCGGCGATTAGAATCTTTATAGAATACCTGAAAGCCGATGGATTAAGCCTGCTTAATGTAGATAAGGAAGTTCTTAGAAATTTCTTGAGATATCTTAGATTTAAGAGGAGGATTAGTCACAAGACCTTAGAGAATTATTTCTCAGCACTATCAACATTCTATGATTATCTTGCCTATGAGGGGATAGTTCCAGCAAATTATATCTTACCATTTAGGAAACGTTATCTCAGGAGGTATAAGGGTGATGAGGAGCAGCATGTTAGGAGGCTTCTAAGCGTTGAGGAGCTTAGCAGGATAGTTAACTCGGTTCTAGAGCCGTGGGATAGGGCGATAATAGTCCTATTGGCAAAGACAGGGATAAGGAGGGGTGAGCTGATAAGACTCGACGTAGATGACATCGACTGGGAAAATATAGGATCATCCTGAAGAAGCCGAAGCGGAGCAACCGAATAGTATTCTTCGACGACGAGACAGCAATAGTTCTCAGAAGATGGCTCAAAGCAAGAGCAATACTCAAACCAGAAACCAAAGCCCTTTTCATAAACTATGCAAGCAAGAAGCGAATAGACAGAAACACAATCTTCAATGTGGTTGTCAAGCACTCATCCAGGCTTGGTCTGAGAATAAGTCCCCCACGATCTGAGGCACTGGTTCACTACATGGCTTAGGAGAAATAAGATGCCCCGAGAATTCATTAAAGAGCTAAGAGGAGGCCGAAAAAAGAGGCGGTAGGCATCTACGACCACATAGACGAAGAAGAGCTAAGAAAAGCATACTTAGCATCAATACCAAAACTAAGAATAGAATAATATTCTCCAGACTGGTGGAGAAAAGGATTTTATAAGGAATCTTTCATTAGATTTTCTAGTTTAATTATCCAGTCATTAGTTAGAGACATCCTCTTAGAAGACTCTATTAACTCGGCTAAATATTCTCTTGGAGGTTTCAGATTTTCGTCCACTTTAACAGCTATGTATGTGTAAGCTTTTACAATAATGTTTAAATCTAAATTTAGAACCTCTACTTTACATCTGATGTAGTTACCCGTTTCCACGCCTTCATATTTATCCAATACTTCTAAGTCCTGACCGTTAAGTAAGTATAATACTCCTTCTACCGATTCTTTTGGACTTGGAACAATAGTTGCGTATCCTGTACCTAGTTTAGGACCCGGAACCTTGCCAAAGATGAGTTTATAATTCAGCAATCTTCCTCTATATATACTGAAAGGTTTTCTTTTTATTCTTTCATACAATTTACTAGAATTCATATTCCTACCATAGGAAAAATACCAAATCCGGCCCATACCCACAGCTCCACTTCTATAGAAAAGCTTATTAGCTTAATAATATTTATATCCTAAAGATGTGATAAATGTGATGCGTATTTCACCTCATTATACAACGGAGGATTGGCGAAGAATAGACTTTTCAAAAGAAGAGGGGTGGCAGAAGGCAATAGATATTTTCGAGGATCGTATTAGAGGGCGCTTCTTAGATATTATAGACCGCATTCAAAATCAGACATATTCTGGCTTTGCAGTCTTAGCACTTGACTGTTTGCTTATTGAGACACTTCAACAGTTTCGAGAAGGAGTAGAACAAACTCCGCACGGAAGATCAAAAGAATATTTTGTCCGCTTCTTAACGGAGAGCTCTTTTAAAGAATTTTTCGATGAAAAGAAAGCCAAAATTTTTTATGACCAAATCCGATGCGGTATTCTGCATCAAGCTGAGGTTAAAGGAAGTTCTCGTGTAATTATACGGGAAGGAACCCCACTTGTCAGCTTTACTGAAGACGGAAAAGGGCTCATTATAAACCGTAGATTGTTTCATAGTCAGCTAGTTAAAGAATTTGAAAATTATGTATCTAGTCTTAGATGTCCAACAAATAGTGATCTACGTGAAAGGTTCAGGAAAAAGATGGAGTATATATGTCGGGTTAGCGCAACAATGGGTGAAGAATAATATTTTTGGCAAGCATAACAATTTATAGCTATACCATTATTGTCATAAAATCAATACGCTTTTCTTCTTGTTCCTATGAAGTGTATTAGTATTCTTCTCTCAGCCCAATAAACAGTATATACGAGTCTTAGGTCGCCGATCCTTATACGATAGGTGCTCTCATATCCACGAAGTTTAGCCACATTAAGCTTCCTGAAGGGGACGGGATCCTCCTTCAATATAGAGAAGACATCGGTAAACCTCTTCCTCCTCTTCTCATCCAGCTTCTCGAGGGCTTTCAGGGCCTTACGATTGATCTCAAGCCTAAACAAATCCTAGTCGCCCAAAACCCTGAACAACTCTTCTTCGCCGACGATTTCGTCTTCCTCCTTTATTGCTTTCTTTTCATCTGGTTCGGGCTCCTCGACGGGAATAAGCCTCTCAACAAGCTCTTTATAGAGTAGTCTAAGCTCCCTCAGCTCCTCCCGAATCTCACCAAGTATCTCCGAAACCTCACCCATCAAAATAAGGAACCCAACTAATGATTAATAAAGTTGATGTCTGACAACATCCACACCTTTTACCTGCTTCTTATGTTCATAGAACTTTAAGATTTTCTTTATATCCACTATCCTAAACGCTAATGCCACCTTATGGAATGTTTCATGTATCCGTAGCTCAGCTTATTTCATGTGTTTATCTTTCTTAGAAGCGGTTGTACAAAGAAAGCCTTAAAAACTATTAGGAGGTAAAACAATATAATGCCGCTCCACCTATCAGCGCGTCTTGTATGGCATGACCGGGGATGGGACGGATGCATCTGTGATAATCCTAAGTTAAATGTTTCTTGTGTAATGCATGAACATATAAGGGAAGAAAGGAATGAGGATGTAGAATGTACGAATTCCAAAAAACATGTAAGTAAGCTTAAACTCAATGAGCTTCCTCCTTGTTCAAGAGATATAGCAACATTCTCTTCTAAAGGTTTTACAATACTTCATAAAGATCCTTTGGAATGGAGGAATTTACCACCAGTTGAAGAAGAACTCCCTCCTTATTCATTTTGTACAGCTCCATATGAGAGGATGCTTAGCGAGGACCAAGGAGAAACTTGGATAAGTGATCCAAAAATTCAATTAGAGAAACTAAAAAATTTTTGGCAGGAGATAGTTCCAAGCAAGTCACTCATATTCTTTTATGTTAATTACGCTAATCCTTTAGAAGAAGATAGAAAAAAGAGAATATTAATTGGAATAAGCCGCGTATCTCATATAGGTAGACAAAAATTTTTTGGGAAGAAATCCGGATATAAAGAAAATTATCCTGTATGGTCTAGGTGTATAACTCATAGCTTTCCTGAACAGGGAGTTCGTTTACCATATCAAGAATACATTAAAAATGGATATGATGTATCAGAAATAATTTGTTATATTCCAGCTTCAGCTAAAAGGCAGTTTTCGTATGTTGCAGAACATGTGACAGATGATACTGCTGTTGGAATAATTGAAAGAGCAATTCAGTCTATAGAAACTATAGTAAAAGATAATAAGATAAAAGAGCCTTATGGCAAATCGTGGCAATATAGATTGAAGTGGTTAAATAAAGTATTGGAGGAAGTATGGAAGAATCGTGGCGTTTTCCCTGGAGTTGGTAGTGTTTTAGAAGCCTTAGGCTTTGAGAATGGCGTTATTTATCATCGTATGGAACTAACTAGCTTAGAATCTAAAGGAATGAATATTCATCATTATGTTTTCTCAATCCTTGATGGAAAGAGAAAAAGAATCCCAAAAAAGTATTATGAAAATTATAAGAAAGCTATGAGAAAATGGAAGAAGCTTCCAAAAATAAGAAAAGAACTACTAAAGATATTATGCCGCTTTGCATTGTCGCCTGAACAAATAAAGAGGGTGTCTAACCGAGAAAAACGTAAAGAAGCATTCATAGATGCTACAGAAAGGGAATTAATAGAAAACCCCTACATAATTTCAGAGTTAGATGATGGAGATAGTGATTCCCCTCCTACAGACTTCGAGACCATTGATAGGGGTATGATATTAAATGAAAAACTGGCTTCTAATTTTAAAAAAATTGATTTTGAGTATATAGACAAAGATGATGAGCGCAGAGTAAGAGCGTTATTAGTTCAAATATTAAAAGAAGCATCAACAGAAGGACATACTTGTATATCAGTTTATGAAGCTTTTAAAAGAATAAAAAGAAGATTACCTAAAAATCGATTATTTGAGCTTGATTTAGATATTATTTTACATAATCGTAAATTTTATGAAGAGCAATTGGTTTTTATCCCTAGAAATAATCCAAAGTTTATCGCATTAAAATCTCTTTATGATATGGAAAAAGAGGTTGAAGGTCGTATTAAGAATCTTCTTAAAGGGAAATACGATGAACCTTCTGACCATACACTTAAAAAATTAATAGAAAATGAACTGAGGAATGTTAAGAGGCTGGAAAATAAATCATTAGAAGATAAAGCGCGTCAAGAAAAAATAGAAGCATTAAGAGCGCTTTTCTCAAATCGTTTATCTGTAATAATGGGAAGAGCAGGTACTGGAAAGACCACTGTTCTCAAACCATTCATAAAGGGGCTTGAAGAATTAGAGGGGAAAACTTCATTATTACTGTTAGCTCCTACTGGAAAAGCAAGAGTCAGATTACAATCTATTACAGGAAGAAAAGCATTAACTATTCATGAATTCTTAATGAAACAAGGATGGATAAGAGAAGAAACATACTCTCTAAAGAATGAGGGCGGAAGTAAAGGAGTATATGAAAATGTAATTATAGATGAGGCTTCCATGATTCCCATAGATCTTCTAGCCACATTATTTAGAGCTCTTGACTTTAATTATATTAAACGACTGGTCCTTGTAGGAGATCCTAATCAACTACCTCCGATAGGGCCTGGCAGACCCTTTATAGATATTATAGATTATCTAGAAGAAAATGGGAAAGAACATGTTATTTGCTTAACCCAGCGTGTTCGTCATGAGGGTTCCGATGCTCTAAAATTAGCTGATTTCTTCTTAAGGGAAAAGGGTTCTCCTGGAGATGATGAGATACTTTCCAAAATTGCAAAAAGGTCTACATCTAAAGAGTTAGAAGTATATTTTTGGAATGATGAAAAAGAACTTTATGAAATATTAGAAAAGAATATAATGAACATCTTATATGAAAAGAAAAACGGTGAACCCTTATATCAAAGATTTAATGAATCACTTAAGAATCCTGAAAATTGGCAGATTATTTCACCTACAAGATTACATTTCTTTGGAACAACAGAAATAAACCGTATTATTCAAGAAAAGTATAATAGAGGATTATTTATGCAGAGAAAATATTTAGGAGAACAACAAATAATGTATACTGATAAAGTTATACAAATTATTAACAAGAGAACCAAAGGAAAAGAAAAACAGGTTCAGATAATAAATGGAAATGGACAATATTCTGACTATGTAGCGAATGGAGAAATTGGCAGAGTAGTTAAACTTAATAAAGAGAAAAAATTCTTAGAAGTAGAATTTTCAACGCATCCGAACATAAGATTTAGATATTATGGGAAAAATGTGATAGACGAAAACCTCGAATTAGCATATGCTATTACAGTCCATAAATCACAAGGAAGTGATTTTGATGTAGTAATTTTTATCGTACCACAGAAAACATCAACGCTATCAACAGAACTACTATATACGGGATTAACTAGGTTCAGAAGAAAAATAATTCTACTTATTGAAAAAGATATACTTCCTTTACTGACATATAGAAATCTACAATATTCTCAAACTCTTAAGAGAAATACAAATCTATTTAAATTGAAAATTTGTAAAGAGCCGTTCAAACCAGAACAATTAAAACATGTAACAAGGAAAGGAGAATTGGTTAGATCTAAATCGGAGGTAATTATAGCAAACATTTTAGCTGATTTAGGCATAAGTTATGAATATGAGAAACCACTTTATTCTAAAAATGATCCGTTGGATTATCGGTTACCAGATTTTACTATAAAGTATCAAGGAAAAACGTTTTACTGGGAACATCTTGGCATGTTAAATGATCCAGATTATATTAAAGACTGGAAAAGAAAAGAGCGATGGTATAAAGAAAACGGCTATTATAAACAATTAATAGTATCCAAAGAGAGACCTGATGGAAGTATAGATAGTCAAGAAATTGAACATTTAGCTAAAGAAAGAATATTAAAATCACGTTAATAGTCGATAGTCTTGGGAAAAGCTTCTTCAGAGGTATAGGGCTCAGCGATTTCCAGAACCTCGCTTCGAGGATGTTATGAGGTTTAATCATGAGCTGATAGAGCTTCTGAGAAGAAGGTGAGGCATAAGACTCTTGAGAATTATTTTCGGCGCTGTCCACGTTTTACGATTACCTAGCCTATGAGGAGAAAGTTCCAATGAACAACGTGCTATCTAGGAGATGTAAGAGCGAAGAAGAGTAGATTGAAGAGCCTGCTAGGATGGTTAGCTCGACGTTGGATCCTAGAGAATGGGTGATAATAGTCTTGCTGGGAAAACGGAAATTAGAAGAAGCAAGCTCATTAGACTTGATATAGATAATATTGATTGGGAGAGCTGCAAAATATCTTGAGAAGACGCAAAAGAGAAGTAATCGAGGGTTTTTGACGATGAAGCTGCGTTAGTTCTTGAAAGGTGCTTAGATCAGAGAGCAACTGAGACCGCGAACTAAAGCGCTGTTCACAAATTATGAGAGCAAGAAGCGAATAAACAGAAACATGATATTAATGTTATTGTGAAGCACTCGTCAAAACTTGGATTAAGGATTAGCCACATGGTCTCCGGCATTGGTTCACAACCTGGCTCAGGAGGAATGGAATGCCACGGGAGTTCATAAAAGAACTAAGAGGGGGCAGGAGGGGGGAGGCGATAGACATCTACGACCACATAGATCCGGAGGAGCTGAGGAAAGCTTATCAAGCATACATCCCGAAGCTGGGGATAGTTTGAGCAATGGGTCGGGTGTAGTTCTCGAGGCCTATGATTTCCGTGGGAGGCGTATCAGGCTTGGTCTAGGCAGCTGGAGACATATCCTCGCCAAGAGACCCTGGCTTCATGAGCATCGTCCTAAGATAGTGGAAACTTTGGAGGAGCCTGAGATGGTCTTGGAGGGCCGCCTCGGAGAGCTGCTGACCATACGATGGTTTAAAGACCTTCTCGGAGGAGCATACCTCGTTGTCGTGTACAGGCCGCTTAACAGGGAAGGATTTATAATCACCGCGTACCCCACAAAAGACGTAGAAAAGTTGGAGAAGAGGAGGAGGGTGGTTTGGAGGAAGCCCTGAGAAAGCTTAGGATAAGCGGCGCGTACATCCACTACGACGAGGAAGCAGACACACTATACATACACTTCGGAGACCGGGAAGCAGCCGAGGGAGTAGAGATAGAGGAAGGCATCATAGTAGACTTGGACAGTAAGGGAGAACCCGCAGGAATAACAATAACATCATTCAAAAGAAGACTACTAAATTCAAGATGAATATCATTCCCTCACAAGAATTTCACCTTCATTTTCTCTATACTTACTATCCTAAATGCTGATGCTACTTCGTGAAGAGTCCCATGTATCATAATTCAACCTCCTTTATATGTTCCTTGTTGTGACGAGAACAGGTATAGTATTCTAAATGTCACATACATGTTTTAATTTATTAAGAGGTTTATGAGGTTCTTCTTAAAATTCTTCGTCTCCTTCCAAAATTGATTGTACCAAGCAGCAACTTCAAATCCTTTGAAATCTTCAGAAGACCGGCCTTAATAGCTCTGATTATCTCCTCTTTAGATAGATTAATCTCCGAAGGATGAATTTCTTGGTCTATATCAAGATTCATTGTCGATTCAGTAAATTCTGTACCAAGCATTTTCAATTTGAGATACTTTCTTCTTTTCTTGGAAAACTCTTCGATATAATCATATCTAATTAATGTTGACTTGCTTTTCCTTATATACCGTTCACTTACATTAGATCTTTCTATCACTTCGCTAATTACTGAAGAATAGCTGCGTCCTTCAGGATATCCGTACAACGATCTTAAAATATTTGTCCTGACATACTTAGGCTTTTGCATATTTTTCATGAATTTGTTCTTATTTTTATATCTTATGTTAACTACCTATTCCGGAACATACTAGTTCCGGAACTGTATTGTTCTTAAAGAATTCATATAGGTAAAATATTCTATCTTTTTATGATGGAAAGAAATGAGATTGTGGAGGGCAGAGGTATTATATTGTCGGTAGATAGTGATGGAATACTATTGTTAGCTAAAAAGACTGAAAAATTGACGGTGAAAATAGATCCTAAAACACTAAATAAATTGAAGAAGCTTAAAGGAAAGAATGTAAGAGTCTTAATTTTTGGTGATAGAATCCACTGGCATATTATTGAAGGACATCATTTATCAAATAGAGGTGACATATATTGAAAAATGTCGTCTTTCAAACAAAATCAGATTCCCGTCGATCAACTGCGAGTCGCAAATCTAAACATAAGCCACCGTCTCGAGTGAAATATGAACGCACGCATCCTTTGATATCAGCCAGGCTTCGGGCTTCAATTCGTGATAAATTGAGGAGGGAGTTAAGGCGCCGTAGATCTACGTTAAGCCAATTTCTTACTTGGTATGTAGAGAGAAAGAGATTTTTCTTAGAACTTGCTGTAGGGACATTAATGAAGTATTATCGCATTCCTATTAGTAAGTTTGAAAATATTTTAAAGCTAAAAATCTCGAATGTAAGTTCACTCACTCAATTTGGTCTTGGTGTTAAGGTGAGATTAGATGATGGAACTTCTTTACCACTTGGTGTTTGTCTCGCCTATACAATTCATTGCATCTATAGTAGGAGAGAACCCTAAAAAGGCCATAAGCATTTTTAGAGAGGGAGAAAAGTATATACAGATGTTCACTGAGACACTGTTAAATATAAAGAATAGAAATGAGATTGAACGATCTTTAAAGGAAGATTTCATACTCTCCATGCTCACAGCAATAATAAAACATGAATTCCTCAAACTTAGTATTATCTTAACAATCATTAGTGAAAAACTCTCGAGGTAGCTACTTAGCAATTCTTTTATTCACCTAAAGCCCTATATCGTTACCATATGGTAACACCATAGGTTATTGCCATATGGTAATCCATACTTGACGACCATACTATGGTAATCGTAACGTAAAAATTCGCCCCAAATACAAAATCTCCTAGAACATCTTAGTAAACCCAAACATTTCCAAAACTTTTCCTATGATAGTTTTCTTGTAAATTCTTCTAATTGAGCATTAGAAGAATAATTGTTCATTACCTTTTCGTATGACATTTATATTTTAAATTATTTGAAAACGAGATTACGCCCCTATCGTCTTAACTTTGCTTCCAGCAACAGTAAACGGGCTGGTCTTTAGACATAGTCCTGACCTATCTTATTGTCAGAGACTCTATTTTATCAGCTTCCTGCTTTTAATAAGTCAGGTAGCTGGATGCGGATCCGAGAGACTTGAGATTCATAGGGACACCTGCGGACTACATAGCCTTCAAGGGGTTGTCTAATGGGAATCCGGAGAAGATACTCTTCATAGAAGTTAAGGCTTCTCAAAGTTGAGAAAGAACTCACGGTAACGGAGGCTAAGCCTGAAGTTGAGAAACCAATCGAAGAATTTGTGGAGCAGGTCGTCACGTCAAGTGAGGACGACCAGTTCTATGAGTGGTTGGTGAGTGAGTTTCAGATAACTGGAGAATATTCATACTTCCTTTCGGGAGATGAGTTGAAGAAAGCGGGTTAAGCAGCTTAGCTATAGGCTTTCGGCTTAAAAGTCAAGAATTCAAAAAGGAACTCCAACCTAACATTAATCGCTTCAAATGTTATGGTGGAGCGCTGATACATTCGTTAAGAATTAATATACCTTTCAGAATAGGAAAGTTTGTTTGTCCTGCCTATGATGACATCATTGATTTTAACTTGGTTAAACAAATTTATTATAGGTTTAAGTTATAACCATTTCAACAAAGTCAATTTATTTTTAAGTCACTCGTGGTCCATCCATCGGCTTCGAGTGTATGTTCTATTTTTAAAACATATTATATTATTTAAAATATCGGTAACGGGTTCTGGCGCGTTTTTCAGGTAAAGATAAGTGAGAAGATGGAAATAAAAAGATCAATGAAGAAATTTTTAATGGATGAGTTGTTAATTCTCTAAAATTCTTTAAGTTGATAGTATAAGTTTATTATGTTATTTATAGTCCTTGATGCCTCATATTTAAAAACCTCTCTTTTTGCATTTAAAATTAATTTTTTCCTTAAAGATTCATCTTCTAGCAGTTGATTGATCTTATTCGCTAAATGAACAGGATCTCCTGGATTTACTAGTAAACCGGTAATGCCATCTTATTAATATCTCACGCATTCCACCGTTTCTAGTTGCAACAATAGGAATTTCCATTCTCATAGCTTCAATTAAAGCTAATCCAAATGCTTCAAAATGTGGTTTAAGAAGAGAAGGATACGTTAGAACATCGGAAATTTTATATAGATAAGGCATTATGTCATATGGAATTCTCTGAATAAAATTAACTTTATCGGAAAAAACTGTTTTGTAGTTAATAATTACTTTTTGCAAATTATATTTTTTAACAAGATGCTTTATATAGTCAATATACTTTGAAATATGATATTGCGAATGTGGGAGTAAGAACTCTCTTCCAGCAAATCTACCAGTTAACAATAATTTAACATTACTTGAATCTTGAATATTCAATAAACGAAATGCCTTGAGTAATACATCTACTCCTTTAGAAGGAGAAAATCTTGCTGGGCAAAAAATAATATAATTATCATTATTTTTATTTATGTCCAGTCCTATCATGTTAAACTTTTCAAAATTTATTTTTATATTTGGATTAAATAACTCAAAATCTATAAATCCAGGTATTTTAATTATTCTATTATCAGGATAACCTACTGATTTGAGCCATTTTTTCATCGCATTACTGAGAACTATATTTAAGTCAACGAAATTCTTTGCATTATCAAGCCAAAATTTTTCATCTATAGGAGGGGGACTATGTATAGTTTGAACTATGGGAACATTATATCTCTTCAGCATGCACGATGTATACCTTCTAAGGTAATTAAATTATTGGAAATACAGAGAGTCTCGTTTATATTTATTCTTCCTCAAAGAAATTGAATCTTAGATGGAGATTAGAAAAACATCTCAGAAGAAGTGCTTAGATTGAATGAGCTAATGCTAGCCTGTTAAACTAATTCTGTTTTTATTCGTTCAATTAAATATCCTATTAGGGCTCTACTAATGTGCGCTAATGCAAAGGTTAGTGTTTTTGAAACATTTGATATATCTCCCTTGGGGCCGGAATGTTGAGGAGGTAAATTCCTAAGAGAGACATAACTTTCAAAGATAGGACGCATTTCGGGTTCTATCAAACCTGATTCCAGACCTAGGTTAACTAACTTACCTAACGTACATCTATCTGGGACGGATATCCCTTTCCTTAAAAGTAATTTCTTCAGTATACCATCAAACGACAAACAAATTTTACTGTTCGCTTCATATATTTTATTTTTCCCTCATATCAGATATACCATTGATTAATATTCTTGCATGTTCTCCTAGCCCCAGTTTTTCCAATATACTAGTAACTCAGGTTCTTCCTCTAATAATCCAAGTTCAATCTCTGTAGAAGAAATCACTTGACCACGAGAAAGACTTATCCCAATTTTCTGTAGCTCTTCATTTAATTCTTCCTCAAGTTTTTGATCATCTTTTGTGAGATATGCTAAAAAGCCAAGTAAAGATTTTTCCTCGCATCCAAAAACAAAATCTCTAATCTTTTTCTCAGGATGCAAAGGATAATAGCTTATTAATCGTTCTCCAAAATATTCTTCAATTTTAGAAGGTAACGGTGTTATCCATTCTTTACCATAGCTATTTGTCCAAGCAAAGTGTTCATATAATCTCTTTGCAATTGCTGCTCGCATTTTACCATTTATTGGCAACGAGTAGCTGCCACTCCAGACATATTTATAAATTTTATTCTTCTTATACTGGTAAATTTTGGCGGAAATCCCACCCCCGCACCATAAAAATTGGACTCTTTTTGCAAAGTTTTTATAAGATATTTTACAAAAGCTTAATTGCTGTACGAAATGGTATTTACTTCAAAATTTAAAAAAGATGCTATATCTGTTAATGAGGCATTTCATGAATTGTTTAAAGATGCTGAAGAAGTGTATGGAATAATTGCGTATGTTAAAAGAGAAGGAGCGGAATTTTTAAAAGAGATGATAAATCGATATTTGAAAAGAAAAAATTCATTAGTTAAACTAATTGTCGGATTGCAAACTACTAATCCTATTACAGAGCCAGATGCATTAAGAGTTTTGAAGAATATTAAGAAAGTAAATATCAAAGTTTATCGTAATGACGGTCTTCATGCAAAGGTTTTCATAGCAAAGAAGAAGAACAGAATAACTGTTTTATGTGGATCATCGAATTTAACTAAATCAGCTCTTAAGAGTAATTTAGAGGCCAATGTTTTAATAGACATATTGCCAAAAGAAACTAGTTATGATACTATTATTAATTGGTTTAATTTGTGTTATAATGGTAGTAATGCCCAAAAATTGACTAACGATATTTTAGAGAAATATAAAAAGTTCTAGCATGATAGGCATCAAGCGTTAAAAAAGAAAACAAAACAAGAAAAACAGAGAATAAAAAGTATGAGCTTCCAATTATTTCAAACTTTCCTATTTCTAATAAAAGAGATAAAAAGATTAAGAATAGAATTTGGAAAATTGCTCCTGGAGAATATGGAATGTATTGGGATACTTGGATGGAAGATGTAGATGATAACGGGGTAGGATACTAAGATAAATAAAGGAATAAAGAATATTGAGAAAGAAAGCTGGTACGATCTTCAAGATAAGCAGGAATGGATAAAGAGATTTATAGAATATGCTCAAAAAAAGGAAGAATAACTAATTATAGAAATGGTTGGCAGAATAAACGTTGGAAGACCTCTTATGTAGCAGAACAGTTCTGTATGTTTTATAAAGAAATAAAGAAAGGAGATTTAGTTATCGTCTATTCTAATAAAAGAGTATATGGTATAGCAAAGATAATAGGGAACGCATATTTTGATGAAGAGAAATGTGCTCATCTTAGAAAGGTAAGATGGCTTACAACGAGTCAATTAAGATACGAATCTCTTTCACCGCAAGCACAAGCCTTCCTTAGTAAAAGAAATACTATCAGTAAGGTAGAAGGTAAAATAGCAAAAGAAATTTTAGATAAATATTCAATCAATTTTTAATTTTGCTTAGAATTAAAATATTTTTTGTTTGTGTTTTGTTAGTGGTGTTGTTGTGATTAGGCTTAGGATGTTTGCTGTTATTGGGTAGAGCCATGCTGTTGTGTATCCTTGTGTGTCGATTAGGTGGCCGAGTATGGTTGTTGAGAGGGCTCCTGTTGTGTCTGAGAGGGCGTAGGTTATTCCTAGTGCTTGGCTTCTCTCGGCTTGTTTGGTTAGTTTGGTGATTAGGGTTGAGAGGACTGGGTAGTATGCGTCGAAGAGTGGGAAGCATGCTAGTAGGAGGATTATTAGGAGGGGGCTGAACCCCGTGTATGCGACCGCTGCGGCCAGGATTGTTCCAGCAGTCTTGATTATCAGGAGGGTCTTGGCTGCTCCGAGCCTGTCGGCCAGGTATCCGAACCCCAGGTGGCCTAGGATTCCTGCGACCCTCACGGCTCCGAAGACCATGGGTATCATGGCCTCGCTGACCCACTTGTTGCTGCTCCAGTAGAGTGGTAGGAAGAAGAGGAGGGTGAATCCCGCTGAGTGTAGGCTTGATGCGGCGAGTATGAGGGCGAGGGTTCTGGGAGGCGGTGTCGAGGGAGGCTTGAGGAAGGCGGTTAAGTCTCGTCTGCCTGGAGCCTCGGGCCCGGACATGGTTGGCAGCATCATCAACCCCGTCAGCACTATTAGTGAGAGCATGCTCCATGATAGGACGGTCATCCTCCACCCAGAGTTCAAGGTTAGTATGATTGAGGCGGCTATTGGTCCTATGGTTGCGCCCAGGGGTGCCGCTGTCTCCAGCAATCCTATGGAGATGCCCCTCCTATGGGTTGGGAATATGTCGGAGGTTAGTGAGACTGCTGTCGGGAAGTAGACCCCTATACCCCAGCCGGTTGCCAGGAGGGCTGCGAGGAGTATCGGGTATGAGGGTGTGAATGAGGCTGCAAGGCTTCCGGCTAGGATGAGGAGTAGGCCGAGGAGGAGGCTGCCCCGCCTTCCCATCAAACTGTTTACCGCTCCTACCAGCAGCATGGAGACCGCCGAGCCTATGATTAGGGATGTTAGTATGAGCCCCGACTCCGCAGCCGTCAGCTCCAGGTCCCCGCTTATCAGGGGGAGGATTGAGGGGTAGATTCCATAGTATCCCCATATCCATAGCCAGCCAAGCCAGAGGAAGCCCATGACAGCGTATCTCTTCATCCATGGCGCACCCGGGTCTCCCCGAGATACTGGGTCATCATCTCCTCGAACTTCTCCAAGAACCCCTGCTCGTCGAAAGGTAGGAACCTTCCTTCATGGACTATCAACCTCCCATCGACTATAACCGTCCTCACGTCGGAGCCCCTCGCATTGTAGACCAGGTGTGAGGTTATCCTCTGATGCGGGATTAGGTGGGGCGCCCTCCTATCGATTAGGATTATGTCGGCTCTGTGGCCGGGCTTGAGGGAGCCTATGTCTCGTATCCCGAGGGCTTGGGCTGCGTCCCTCGTGGCCATCTCCAAGACCTTCTCTGCGGGCAGGATTGAGGGGTTCCTGCATACTCCTTTCTGGAGGAGTGAGGCGAGCCTCATCTCGTAGAATAGGTCTTGGGCGTTGTTGCTGGCGGCGCCATCGACCCCGAGGGTCACCGTTCCACCCTCCTTGAGGAGCGTGTGTATTGGGGGTATGCCGTTCCCGAGCTTCAGGTTGCTTGAGGGGCAGTGGGCCACGGGTGAGCCATACTTTGCGATTATCTTTGCGTCATCCCCGCTTATCTGGACGCAGTGGGCCAGGATGCTGTCCTCACCCAGGAACCCAACGTCCTCCAACATCTCTACCTCGCTCTTCCCATACCTCCTCCTACAGAGTATCTGGGAGACCTCTGCCTCGGCAACGTGGGCGTGAACCCTCGTCCCAAGCTCCCTCGCCTTGTAAGCCGCCTCTCTTAGTAGCTCTGGAGAGCTTGCGGGGAACCCCTGGGGGCCTAGGAAGACCCTTAGCCTTCCGCCCAAGCCTCCGTCAAACCTCCTATACCATTCCTCGGCCTTCCTCACCTCCTCCTCCGGGCTACTAATCCTCGAGCCTGCTGGAACCCCAGGTGAGGGGAGTTCCTGATAGTCGATTAGGACGCATGCGAGCACCGCCCTTATCCCCGTGGCCTCCACGGCTTTTGCGGCCAGCTCCACCTCGTCGAATCTCCCGTATTCGCCTGCCATGGCCAGGGTCGTTGTTATGCCGTTCTTGAGCTTCTCGAGTAGGCAGAGGAGTATCCCCATGTAGCATAGCTCCTCCGAGACCCTCCCGCTCAGCTCGGCCATAACCCGCATCCACTTCATCAGCGGGACATCATCAACCAGTCCCCTCTGAATAGTCTGGCTGAGATGCGTGTGGGTGTCTATTAGGCCTGGGAGCGCAACCATCCTCCGCCCCTCCACAACCCTGTCGGCAGCCTCCTTAGGCCTCCCCTCCCCAACCCACGTAATCACGCCATCCTCAACCAGTATGGAGGCATTCCTCAGAACCCTGCTAGCCTCATCCATCGTCAGAACAACATCCACATCCCTAACCAAGAGACCCGGCATCTCCGACAACACCCAACCTATCACTAATAATCCTTTCAGAAAAAGAGGGAACACTTATTGAGTCTCGAAACACTGTGGCGGCATGGCTAGGAAGGTTATCTTGGATATGGACCCTGGGATTGACGATGCCTTGGCTATATTGCTGGCATGCCGCTCTCCCGAGCTTGAGGTATTGGGGATAACGACGGTTGCGGGCAACACCTATGCTGAGAGGGGTGCGGTTAACGCCTTGAAGACGCTTGAGGTTCTCGGGAGGAGGGATGTCCCCGTGTATGTTGGCCAGAGAAAGCCTCTACTTAGGAGCTATGAGCCCGAGGAGTGGGTTCACGGCTCCGACGGTCTGGGAGATGTCGGGATACCTGAGCCTGCGGGGAAGCCTGAGGAGGGCAGGGCCGTGGACTTCATAGTCGAGACGGTTATGGACTCAGGTCCAGGGGAGGTAACCATCGTGGCGACAGGCCCCCTAACCAACATAGCGGCAGCCCTAATACTCGAGCCCAGGGTTGCGGAGAGGCTCCAGGAACTCGTCATAATGGGTGGAGCATACGGCCTAACCCCCTACGGCTTCGGGAACAGCACACCCGTCTCCGAGTTCAACATATACTGCGACCCGGAGGCAGCCAAGATAGTCTTCGACTCAGGAGCACCCCTTACGGCGGTTGGACTAGACGTGACAACAGACCCCAAGGCGGTAATCACGAAAGAACTCCATGAAAGATTATCGGAGAAAGGCTCCGAGACCGCCAGGTTCGCAGCAAAGATATCTAGGAGGCATATCGACTTGTTCGGCTCCGTAGCCCTCCACGACCCCATGGCCGTCGCCTACGCACTCGATAAATCCCTACTCAAGACCCGCAGGTATCATGTGACCGTTGTGTTGGGCGAGGGGGTGACAAGGGGTCAGACGATTGTTGATAGGAGGCCGAGGGCCCTCATGGGCGAGAAGAAACCCAACGTGAACGTGGCGTATTGGGTCGATGGCCCAAGATTCCTCCAACTCTTCATGGAGAGGATAAGCTAGGGAAGGGTTATTTACCCCCAATCCAGGCGGATGAAGGATATGCCGCCCGAGGTTGGCGACCCTGCTCCCAAGTTCTGCTTACCCAGCGTCGATGGAGGCGAGGTCTGCCTGGATAGCCTTAGGGGGAGGTGGGTGGTCCTCTACTTCTACCCCAAGGATAACACGAGCGGGTGCACGAGGGAGGCCGTGGACTTCACATGCATGCTCGACGAGTTTAATCGGCTTGGAGCGGTTGTTCTAGGAGTCAGCCCCGACAGCCTGGAGAGCCATAGGAGGTTCATGGCCAAGCACGGCCTCAAGGTCAAGCTGCTAAGCGACCCGGAGAAGAAGGTAATCAAGGCTTACGGTGCATGGGGGCTGAAGAGGATAGGCGGCAGAAACTATGAAGGCGTCATAAGGAGCACGTTCATAATCGACCCCGAGGGGAGGGTTGCCTATGCGTGGAGGGGCGTGAAGGTCAAGGGACACGTGGAGGAGGTTCTCAGAAAACTCGGGGAACTCGTGGAGAGGGCTAGTCCCTAAGCCTATGGGTCATGAAGAGGAAGTAGAGGAGGCCGACCACGATGAGGATTCCTGAGAGGCCGTTAAGCTCCAGGGATAACCCGAGGAAGTCCCTGAAGAGGAAGCCCGCCACCCTCCACAGGTTCCCAGCCCACACAAGCATAACGGGGATAAGCGTCAACCCCTTGTAGGGTGTGTGGGAGGAGAGGAGGGGTGGGAGCATTATCGGCCCATAGGCCATTATCGTGGTGGCCATGAACCCGACCGTTACTGAGTGTATGAAGCCGTCCCTCAGGCTGAACACGGGGCTTCCAGAGTAAAGTGTGAGTGAGTATAGGAGCCCGAGGACCAGGCCTGCCAGGAGCCAGGTCACCGCACCCGCAAAGCAGATGGAGAAGTAGTCGTATCTCACCCTATCCCTCTCCCTCATACGGCTATACTGCTCACCAGACCTAACAACCTTCAGCCCATCAACGCCGAAAACGAAGAACACTCCCCCGGCCAGATACAACGCTGAGGAGAGGGTGAAGAGGTTGGGGTCCCAGTTAAGTGAGGTTGCCGTGGAGATGGCCAGGGATGCGAGGATTAGGGGGAACGCAGCCTTAACGAGGCTCTTCCTAAGCACCACCACCCTGAAGTGAACGGTCCTGGTCATCACGCCGAATATCATGAGGGTGGGGAACCCGAGGAGGCTGAGGACGAGGTAGGCTGGGTTCCCATACCCGGTTCCCGAGGCAACCCTAACGAGGAGCGATAACGGGAGAAAGACGACGCTCAGGAGCAGGTAGGGGTCGGCCACGGCGAGAACCCCGCTCGGCCACCTGAGAATCGAGACAACCATGGCCGAGAAGATTAGTGAGCCGAGGAGTATTAGGATGAAGGCTGGGAGGATTAGGGGAACCTCCGTAATGCTCCAGGCAAGCAGCATCAGGTTTCCGGAGAATATTAGGGCTGCGGCAAGATACGACTCCCCAATCCTCTCGAGCCTCCTGTTCCTGAACCTCGGGATTAGCAGGAAAGCCACACTCATGATAAACAAGGTCAGGAACCCGTTTATCATCAGGTCTGGGTGGACTGGATATATCTCCATGTAGGGTGCGAGGCCCCAGTGTGATGCGAGCCAGAGGGCTCCTAATATGACTCCTATGAAGGCGAGGAGTGTGGCGAGAATGGAGACGGTTATAGAGAGCCTCCTAACCCTCACCTCAATCATGTTTCTCCCTCTTAGGCGAACCTTCTCTGGAGCGCCTTCTTCTCCGCCTCAACTATTAACTCTATCAGCCTCATACCCTCGCCGCCGCTCTTCTCCAGAACCTCCACGGTCTCCTTGAGCTTCAGGCCACGGGCCGAGAGGGCTATGGCCGCAGCTCTACCATACTTGGAGACTAGGATTGCGTTCCTCTTCAGCTCCGCCACTATCCTCCTCTCCTTCCTGTTCACAGGCCTCCCCTTCCTCGCTACAAGCCCCAAGACCTCCTCCATGGGATGCTTGGTCAACCCTATCTTGTTTGAGCCGCAGACCGGGCAGACGGGTCTCTCGGCCATGTCCTTCACCGTTATCGTGCCGTAGTGTTCGAAGCAGTCCACGCAGACCATGAACCATGACTCGCTTAGAAGTCTCCCCCTAACCGACATCAAGACTATCCTCCTCATGCCCTCTCCTGAGACCACCTCGCCCTCGGTCTCGAACCTGTTCAGGGTTAGGAGGGAGAGGGGTGAGGGGTCCCCTGTTGATGAGACCCATCTGTGGAGCCTTAGCCTGCCGTCCACGAGGTCTTGGAGAATCTTCCTGGAGGTCTCTGGGTCGAAGTCGTGGAAGAGGCTGTAGTTGAGGGCCTCGTCGTGGACAGGCGTCCCCTTGAGGGTCTCGGCAAGCTGGTTGAGGTTAATCTCGGATATGCTCGCATCCTCCTTGATAACACCCATCTTCCTGGCAGCGTGGACCAGCCTCCTCTTGAAGAGGGTGGAGGCCTCGACAGCCGACCTAACCCTCTCCTCAAAGTCTTCGAGAACCTCCCTAACCGCTTGGAGGACCATGTCGCCTGAGATGTGCTTGGACCTGAACACCACCCTGTAGGGGTCCTGCTGGCCCTGGATTGGCGCGCCTATCTTCTCTGAGAGATGGTATGCTATGACCTTCTGGATGGTTCGATTCGCCTTGAGCCCACCGTGTATGTGTAGGATGACGTAGCTTCCAGCCGACTCGAGGACCACGTCCCTATCGGTTGGGACGGGTATCCCTTTCCTGAGGTGTTGCTCGACCTCCCTGAAGGCCTTCCACACCACGTCGTATCCCACCCTGTATCTCCCAGCTATGTCTCCTGCTATCTCCTCGGGCGGCTCGCCCCTCCGCCTCCTCTCCACATACTCCCTCCTGAGGGCCCCGACCTCCTGGGCGACCTCGTATGGGACGGGTATCTCGTCTCCGACCCAGCTGGGGATTGCTCCCTCATAGTCGGTTAAGGGGGCCACGTATATCCTGTCTCCCTGGGTGTAGTGTATCTCCCATGCACGGCCCATGAGGATGAACCTGGTCCCAGGCTCGCCATACTCGGCCACGAACTCCTCGTCGAGAATCCCGACAGGCTCGCCCTTCACCTCATCCACCACGAGATACTGCCTCTCCTCGGGAATCATGGATAGGTTGTTGAAGTAGTATCCATAGAGCTCACGGGTGTTCCTCGGCTTGGAGACCACGTCTCCCCTGAGGTCGGCTACACCTATCTCCGCCATATGCTCCACAACCCTCCTCAACTCATCCAGCTCAAGCCCCCTGAAGCATGAAGCCCTCCTAACTATCGAGAGAATCTCCTCCAGCCTCATCCTCCCATACTCGATTAAGAGGCCTGCAACCTGATGCATCAGCACGTCCAGGCTCCCCTCAGGTATCTCGGGTTCCTCGAGCTGCTCACCCCTCGCCCTCCTCGAGATGACTATCGACTCCAAGGCATCGTCAGAGTCTATGACTATTATCACCCCTTTCGCCGTCCTTCCGAGCCTGTGGCCGCTTCTCCCAACCCTCTGTATGAGCCGTGTAACCTCCCTCGGAGAGTTGTATTGTATGCAGAGCTCTATCCGGCCTACGTCTATCCCGAGCTCCAGGGAGGATGTGCAGATTATTCCTGCGAGCTTCCCGGCCTTCAGCCCATGCTCGGCCTCTATGCGGGTGGTCTTGGAGAGGGAGCCGTGGTGTATTGCTACCTGGAGCTGCTGGTCCCAGACCCGGAACCTGTTGGTCAGTATCTCGGCGAGGGGCCTTGTGTTGGTGAAGATTAGGGTGGATTCATGCTGGTCCACCAGCCTCCTGATGGCCCTAAGCCTCGCCGCAACCTCCGGGTGAACGCCTATCCTCTCAGCCAGCTCCCTGTCCTCAGGCCCAGGCTCAGGGTAGATTACGTCAAGCTCCATGTTCTTCGCTACAGGGACCCTGACTATCTCGCAGTCCCTACCCACACCCACAAGGAACTCTGCTATCCTCCCAGGGCTACCTATCGTCGCCGAGAGCCCAATCCTCTGGAACTCCCTCCCAGTTATGAGGAGAAGCCTCTCGAGTGCGACTGCGAGCTGCTCACCCCTCTTATCGGTCGCAAGCTCGTGGACCTCGTCCACCACCACCCATCTAACGGACTTGAGGTGGCTGCGGAGGGTCTTGCCTGTCAGGATTATCTGGAGGGTCTCGGGGGTTGTTATGAGTATGTCGGGTGGGCTGAGGCTCTGTATCCTCCTCTCCCTCTGCGCCGTGTCCCCATGCCTTACAGCAACCCTGAAGTCGAGGCGCTGAGCCCACCAGTCAATCCTGTCGAGGAGGTCTCGGTTAAGGGCCCTCAGGGGCGTGATGTATAGCAACTTTATCCCCTGGCCATGCTCCTCCACCAGCATCCTGCTGAGTATGGGTAGGAGGGCTGCCTCGGTCTTCCCCGTTCCTGTGGGAGCCATGAGGAGGAGGTTCTTACCCGAGAGGACCCGTGGTATGGCGTGGAGCTGAGGCTCGCTAAGCCTCCCGAACCTCTCCCTAAACGCCTCAGCCACAGGCTTGGCCAGAAGCCCCAGCACAAACTCCTCTTCCATCAGCCTCCTCCAGCACCCCTACACAAGACGATAACTTAAGTGTAAGCCCAAGGCCATAAAAAATAAACCCCGCCTTATTTCTCTTTAACCTGTATGGCGGAGGACGCATCCCTCCGAGATTACATGAGGGCTTATAGGACGGTAGTCAAGGAGGAGTATAAGAGGGGCTTCGTGGTGAATCTGGCGGCCTACATCATCGTCAATATACTGTTGGCCGTAATCAACCTGATGTATTATCCGGGGCAGGTTTGGTTCATATTTCCCTTGGCTGGATGGGGGCTGGGCGTCCTAATGCATTACCTCTTCGCAGTCCGCTGGATTGACAAGACCCTTGAGGAGTGGGAGGCGAGGGCGGAGTATCTCTTGAAGAGGCGGGGTTGAGGCTGCACAATATTTAAGTTGGATTTTGGTCTATGGGCTGAGGGATGGGTATGACTAAGGAGCAGGTCTTGGGCTGGATAGTCTTTGCGGCAAGCATCGTGGGAATAATCGTCTACTTCCTCCTGATGTTCGTCCCGCCTCTGAATCAGTGGGCGTTCCTAGTTATGTCGATAACCTTGTTCATAGGCGTGGCCGTCGTCCTCGGGATTCTCGCATGGATTGGATACACCCTGGCCACCACCCCGCCTCCCGAGCCACTCCCAGAGCTTGAGAAGCTCGAGGAAGAGAAGACCTAGGGATACATCTCGTATAGTTTCTTCCTCATGGCCTCGAGGGGCTCCTCCCTCAGCCCCGCATACTCGGCAGCACTCATGACCTCGACCCCGAGCTCCTCAGCCTCCTTGAATAGCTCCGAGACCCTGTCCCTCCATTCAAGCTCCCTTAGGAGGTGGTGGTCCAGCACCAGCTTCTCCAGACCCGCCTCCATGACCTTGCATAGATTCCTAATCGAGGTCTCCAGGTCCTCTTCCGGGAACTTTGTCCCAAGCATGTAGGTCATGGGGCCGTCTACTATCAAGGTCTGGGGCCTATGCTTCAGGATGAACTCCACTTGAGGCCACGCCACCAGCCCCTCGACATCCGAGGTGTGTATAATCTTCTCCCCATCCTCCTCCACCAAGACCTCGAGGACGTATCCGAGCCTCGGGTCGTTCCCATGCTGGACAGGCTCGGAGAATACTATCCTGCAGCTATTCATCCTGACCTCCCTTCCATCCGCTCTCTCGGGCTTCACGCCAACCCTCTTAAGCTGCTCCAAGAAGATGCTCGACCTACCCCTCTGGCTCCGATTAATCCTGCTTCCCGGGTCCTTCAAGTAAACATGTTTTCCACGCATCCACGAGACATCCTCATCGGGTCTTGGGAAGTGGTCATAATGGTAATGCGTTATGACGAGTATGTCGGCGTCCCCCGCCTCCTCCCTAATCAACTCCTTATGCATCCTAAGTCTCTCTAACTCTATTCTATGGGGCTTGAGGCCATACCTCCTCGGCCCGAGGGCTGCCCCAGGGTCTATGATTATCTTTGCCTCCCCCGTCTCCACGACCGTGCACATGCTCCGTGTCCCCATGCTGTCGAAGGCTATCGGCCTAACCCTCATGCCCGGACTTCACCCTCGAGCCGCAGAGGGGGCAGTAGATGGAGTCATGTGGTATGGGTCTCCCGCAGGATGGGCAGGTGATGAGCTTCTCAGCCTCCTCAGCAGGCTTCTCCTCCACCTCGGCCTCCCTACTCTCCGAGACCTCCTCCTGGACGGGTGCCTCGACCTTAAGGGTGCTGCGGAGGATGAGTGTGAGTAGTGGAGCGCCTCCCACGGAGATTAGGAGCTGGGGGGTTGGGAGCGGAGGGAGCTTGAGGGTGAGTGTGAGTATGAGGGAGGAGGCTGCGGCCGCCACGCCTGCCACGAGGCTCAAAGTGAATCCCTCCCACGCCTCCCCCGTAAATGCTGTGGAGATTAGGGAGACCGCTACCACGTATGCCGTGGTGGATAGTATCCATTCTGCTGGGCCGAAGAGTATGTGTGGTGCAGTCAGGATTGCCAGGGAGGCGAGGTAGGTCGAGGCCAAGGCCGCCAACCTTAACCGATACACGGGAATACCTCGTAGACTCGGCCTTTAAGGGTTTCCGCACTCTTTGGCCAGGCTTAACCCTTCTTGGAGAGAAGTATGAGCATGTCGCCTACATTCGTCCCCGTCTGACCCGTCATAACCGCATCACCAATCCTTGTGAAGAACCCGTATGAGTCGTTGTCCCTGAGGAACTCCACGGGGTTCAGCCCCCTTGAGACCGCTTCATCGTAGGTCTCGCCATCCACTATCGCTCCAGCCGCATCAGTCGGGCCATCGACTCCATCTGTTCCCACGCTTACGAGGCATCCCTTGACTCCCCGGAGGCTTATGGCGGCTGAGAGAGCAAGCTCCTGGTTTCTTCCACCCTTGCCCCGTCCCCTGACCGTCACGGTTGTCTCTCCTCCCATGATTATGGCCCTGCCTTTTCCCTCAACCTCCTTGAGTATCCCTGCAACGAGCCTCCCAACCTCCGAGGCCTCGCCCTCCATGTATCTCGTCAGTATCTCAGACCTATACCCAAGCCTCCTCAGATGTCTCCGGGCGGCCTGGCATGCGTCAATCACCCCAGACACTATCAGGTTTGTTATCTTCTTGAAGGCTGGGTCGCCGGGCTTGGGTGTCTCCTCAACCTTTCCGGCAACTCCATCCTCTATCCTCTTCCTAACGCTCTGAGGCACCTTGTCCCATAGGCCGTATCTCTTCAGTATGTTCATGGCGTCCTTGAAGGTTGTTGGGTCGGGTGCAGTCGGCCCCGAGCCTATTGTCTCGAGCTTGTCTCCCACAACGTCGGAGATTATGAGGGAGATTACCCTGCCCCTTGAGAGACGCTTCCCAAGCCACCCACCCTTAACCCTCGAGAGATGCTTCCTCACCGTGTTCAACTCGTCTATCGTTGCCCCGCTTGCGAGCAGGAGCCTCGTGGTCTCGGCCTTGTCTTCGAGGGTTAATGGCTCGGCTGGGAGGGGGAGCATGGCCGAGGCTCCACCCGATAATAGGAAGACCACGAGGGTTCCCTCATCAACCGTCTCGGCATACTCGAGCATCCTCTCAGCGGCCCTGACACCCAGCATGCTGGGAATCGGGTGGGTAGATTGGAGGACCTCCACACTCCTTAACCCATGCCCCTCATGACCTCCACGGGGTGCGACTATGAGGCCTCCTGAGACCCGGTCTCCCAGAACACGCTCCATGTATGACGCCATCCCTATAGAGGCCTTCCCAACCCCTAGGAGGAGTATCCTCCCGTATGCTTCCAAGTCTATCCTGAGCCCGTCCACGATTAGCCTCCTCCCCCTCCTCTTCACCCGCCTGGCCAACGCATTCTCGGGCATGACGGCACGAAGACCCGCCTCGACGGCCTCCAAGGCATCACGCCTCATCTCCGAGAGAGGGCTCCCACGCCTCTCCACCAGCTCCCCGAGATTCCTGATAATTCTAGGCATACCTAGAGAAAGTCTCTTGAAACCATGTTAAATATCTCCCCTGAGACTATCCCGGAGGGATGGGTGGATACATCTCGGCCAGGTCTAAGGTTATGGGGGTTGTGCTGGGAGACTCGGCTGTGCTGGGGCCGAGCATCATAGGTGAGGGAACCCTGATTGACAGGTGGGTGGCCGTGGGCTATCCTTCCAGGGAGAGGCTTAAGGGCGCAGAGACCCTTGAGGACATGGATAAGGTGAGCCTCGGCTCAAGGATAGGCTCAGGATGCGTGATAAGATGCTTCACAGTAATCTACGATGACGTGGAGGTCGGGGATAACGTGGAGATGGGGCACGGCGTCCTGGTAAGGAGCGGGTCGAGAATAGGGGCTGGCTCAAGGATAGGGAGCTACACCCAATTGGATGGGGAGGTCGAGGTCGGGAGAAACGTGAGCATCCAGTCCATGGTCTATCTCCCAAGCCTGACAAGGATAGGGGACGAGGTATTCATAGGCCCTAACACGGTCTTCACCAACGACACCTACCCTCCAAGCGGAAAACTCCTCGGAGCAACGGTAGAGAGAAACGCCATAATAGGTGCAGGGGCGGTAATCCTGCCTGGAGTAACCATAGGAGAAGGCTCGGTGGTCGCAGCAGGCTCGATAGTAGCCGAGGACGTCCCCGAGGGCAAGGTCGTCAAGGGAGCTCCCGCAAAACCCTACATGACCCGGAGAGAATACGACGAGAAACAGGAGAAGTATAAGTCTAGCAGCCTCAAACCCGGTTAAGCCTTATATAACCCCCACACCAAAATTATCCAGCGAAAGGAGGTAGGTAATGGCGGAGATCTGCTCCGTTTGCGGGCTTCCGAAGCCGATATGTGTCTGCCAGACGATTGAGAGGGAACAGGAGAGAATCAAGATAAAGCTGGAGACGAGGAAGTGGGGTAGACCCGTGACTATAATCGAGGGGCTGAACGGCGAGAGGGAGGACCTCCACGAACTCGCTAAGAAGCTGAAGTCGGCGTGCGCCTCAGGCGGAACCGTGAAGAACAACACGATAATCCTTCAGGGAGACCACAGGCTGAAGGTTAAGGAGATACTCGTCTCGATGGGCCACAGCGAGGAGAACATTGAGATAATCTAGGCAGCCGCCTTACCCTCGAGGGCCTCCTTCAAGCCCTTAAACCTATTCCGGACAGTAACCTCGGTTACTCCCGCAGCCCTAGCTATGTCCTTCTGGGTGATGTTCTGGGTGGTCTCCTGGCAGGCCATGTAGAGCGCTGCGGCGGCTATTCCAACCGGGTCCTTACCCACGGTCGCACCCTTCTTCGCCGCCTCCTCGAGTATCCTGTGCGCCTCCTGTATCGTCTTCTGGTCGAGGTTCACCTTGGATGCTATCTTCTTGAGGTAGATTGAGGGGTCTGCCACGGGGACCTTCAGGTCAAGGTGCTTGAGCAGGAGCCTGTATCCCTGGGCTATGGTCTTCCTCTTAACGACAGGGTAAGCCTTCTCCAGCTCACGTAGGTCCCTCGGAGCATTCATGGCCCTACAGGCAGCATAGACGGCAGCAGCCATTATACTCCTGATGCTTCTACCCCTCACGAGCCCTGCCCTCAAGGCCTTACGGTAGATTAGCATGGCCTTCTCTGCTATTGCCTGGCTTAGGTGGAGCTTGTCCACGTAGATTTGGAGGATGTTTACGGCTTGCTGGAGGTTCCTGGCCTCCGAGGCGTTTACCTGAGAGGTTGCGTCGAGCTTCTTGAGCCTGAGGAGCTTCTCACGTGCCTCCTTGGAGAGCCTCCTTCCAGAAGCGTCCTCGTCAATCCTGTCTATGACCGTTGAGAGGCCGTGGTCCCTATACATTATGGAGAGGGGGGCTCCAACCCTACTCCTACTCTCCTCCTCATCGTCCAGGCTCCTCCACTCAGGCCCCCTATCCACATCCCTCTCCTGAACAACATAACCACAGCTCGGGCAACTAACCTCACCAGTCCTGGGGTCATGGACCAAGACATCGTTCCCACACTCGGGGCATATCATCCCCTCCCTCCACATCCTCGGACCCACGGGCTTAGACGTATCTTACACCCCCTAATCGCAAATTTTTTATACCTCCGTTCTACAGCAAGCAGAGGCGATATATAAAGATTTCCCAAACCCAGCCAAAGAAACCGGCCGCCCGGGGGCTGCGAGCCCTATTTATATCTGCTTGGGGAGGCTTCATGTGGGCATGGCGATTAGGGTCTTCAATACCTTGGGGAGGAGGCTGGAGGAGTTTAGGACCCTTGAGCCAGGCCTCGTTAAGATGTATGTGTGCGGCCCGACGGTCCAGGATGTCGCCCACCTTGGCCATGCGAGGACCTACGTGGCATTCGACGCCATCATAAGGTTCCTCGAATACTATGGCTACAAGGTCTACTATGTCAGGAACATAACCGATGTGGGGCATATACGTGAGGACACGCTGGAGGACAGGATAGTGGAGGGAGCGAGGAGGGAGGGCGTCCAACCCATGGAGCTCGTGGACAAATACATGTTCTCATTCTTCCAGGACATGGATGCCCTGGGGGTCAGGAGGCCGAACATCCAGCCCCGGGCCTCCATGCACATCCTCGACATGATAGAGATGATTAAGGTCTTGCTGGAGAAGGGGCATGCATACGTGGTGGATGGAACGGTCTACTTCGATGTCTCAACCTTCCCCGACTATGGTAAGCTTTCGGGAATCAAGCCCGAGGAGCTTGAGAAGCATAGGATTGAGCCGGACCCCAGGAAGAGGAACCCTGCCGACTTCGCACTCTGGAAGAAGGCTGAGAAGGGCTATCTCCTCAAGTGGCCGAGCCCGTGGGGGGAGGGGTTCCCGGGATGGCATATAGAGTGCAGCGTCATGTCGATGAAGTATCTTGGGGAGCAGCTCGATATTCATGGAGGAGGCCAGGAACTCATCCTACCGCATCACGAGAACGAGATAGCTCAATCCGAGGCATACACGGGCAGGAAACCCTTCGTGAGATACTGGCTCCACACAGGCTACCTGACCATCAACGGCGAGAAGATGAGCAAGAGCCTGGGGAACTTCATCTCGATAAAGGATGCCCTGAAGAAGTATGACGCAGACTCAATAAGGCTCTTCATACTCTCAGCCCACTACAGGAGCCCGATAGACTACAGCGACGAGGCCCTACTCCAAGCGACGCAGAACATCGAGAGGATAAGGGGGGCCCTTGATGAACTCTACAGCCTTATCCAGGAGTCGGGTGATGGGGGAGGCGGGGAGGCTGAGAGGGAGGTGATGGATGCGAGGAAAAGATTCGTTGAGGCGATGGAGAACGACTTCAACACCCCTGAAGCGCTCTCAGCGATATACAGCCTCGTGAGGTCCGCCAACAACTACATGACGAGCAGGTCGAGGCACAGCAGGGACGCACTCAAAATGTATTACGACGCCATTTTAGAGCTGTCCAGGGCCCTCGGCTTACTCCAGGACTATGCTCCCGGCAGGTATAGGGTTGAGGGTGAGGCTGGGAGGATTCTCGACATACTGCTTGAGGTTAGGGGCGAGCTGAGGAGGAGGGGAATCTATGAGATTAGTGATAGGATTAGGAGCAAGCTTGCTGAAATCGGGATAATAGTTGAGGACACGAGGACGGGGGTTAAGGTGAGGTTCCGAAGGCATAGCAGATAATTTTATCTCCCTCGACCTTCCTGTTTGCTTGGATGAAGGCCGTCATACTTGCTGGAGGATTCGGGAAACGCCTCAGACCCTACACGGAGACGACCCCGAAACCCCTACTCCCCATATCGGGGAAACCCATAATCGAGTGGCAGATAAGATGGCTCAAACACTACGGGTTCAGGGACATAATAATATGTGCTGGATACCTGAAGGAGAAGATTATCGAGGAGGTAGGGAGCGGTAGGAAGTATGGTGTGAGAATAGGTTATGTGATAGAGGACGAGCCTCTGGGGACGGGTGGAGCGGTGAAGAATGCAGGCCACATACTTGAAGGCGATGAAGAGTTCATAGTGGTTAATGGAGACATACTGACCGACCTGGACCCCAACACGTTACTCGAGACTCTCAGCGAGAAGGATGTGGGGGCGATTGCCCTAACTCCCCTTCCATCCCCTTACGGCGTGATAAGATTCGACCCCCAGACACTCAAGATACTATCATTCGTCGAGAAACCGAGGATAAAGGAGTATTGGATAAACGCAGGGGTCTATGCCTTTAGGAGGGATATATTCGGGTATCTCCCCGATAAGGGTGACATAGAGAGGACTGCTCTTCCACGCCTGGCTGAGGAGGGCAGGTTATCCGCAACACTGTTCGAGGAGAGCTTCTGGATGAGCATAGACTCTCACAAGGACTTGGAGGAGGCTGGGAAGAGGGTTCCAAGCCTCGGAATCTTCTCTGAATGAAGCCTTTTATTATGGCTCCAATTTATGCGTCCCATGAACGAGGCGTGGGAGCCTCTGAGAATCGAGGTGGAAGACTTTGAGCAACTCGTCCTCCTCTCCTCGTCCCTCCACCTCTCCATAATCAACATAGACCCCAGGAGAAAAATCGCATTCCTATTCTACGCCCCGATAGCAACCCTCAGGCCAATACTATACTACTGTAAGCTCGAGGAGGTCCCGAAGGAGAGATACGTCCACCTGGATAAGGTTTCGTCTAGGCTGAGGTTCGGGGACCAGATTTCAGCCGAGCCGAACGAGGTCAGCATACCCTTGATTAAGGTTAAGTCTGAGGGCCTAATCTAGAGTTTCTTGGCCATGAGGTATGCGTCCTCCCCATCCATATAGTATCTCTTCAATACCTCTATCTTGGTGAAGCCTATCGACTCGTATAGCTTTATTGCCTCATGGTTCGAGACCCTGACCTCTAGGAACGCCTCACTGCACTCGTAGTGTTCTCTCAGATTCTCCAGGGCCTTGAGGAGGAGCGTTCTACCTATCCCCCTCCTCCTATACTCAGGGAGGACGGCAATCGAGATTATGTGCCCAGCCCTCCTTATCCTAAACCTCTCGAACCTCGAGAAGACCCTCTCGACACGGCACATAATATATCCAGCTATCCTGCCATCTACCTCCGCTATGAGGAAAGACCTCGGATACGAGCGGAGAATACTCTCAAAGAACCCATAGCTATAGTTTTCTGGAAGGCAGATGCGGTTGATGTTCATGACGGGGAGGACGTCCTCCGCCGTGGCCTCCCTGACCGTGAACCCGCTTTTAACCTCCTCGGCGGTCTCCATCCCTTATTAGGGGCCTTCCCTGCCGAGGCTATAAAGCTTAATCAACTCCACGTTTGTTGGGAAACCTTAAAGTATTCCTCGGGTGAAGGTGGGCTTAGAGAGGCTTGGAGTTTTACGCCAACGTGGATGAAGTGAGGGAGAGGGTTGAGGGATACTTCAGGGTAGAGGATGTGTTCTTCGACGCGGGGGTCCTAACCTTCGTTCTGGAGGAGCAGGATATCAAGGATGGGTTCAAGAGGCTCTACAGGGAGCTGAAGCCCCTAAAGCTCATCCCAACGGCTGGGAGAGACCATGAGGGCAGGATAACGATAAAGGTGTATCCATACACGGGTGCGAGGAGCTTCGAGCCGAGGATTAAGTCCCTCCCCCTAATACTCTTCGCCGCAACCCTCGGAACAGTAGGGGTAGACGGGTTCCTGAGAGCCTCATCACCAATCTACAGGCTGATAATGGGGAGGGTAACAATCTGGGACACGATAATCGAGGGACTGCTATTCACGGCAGCCCTCATGGCGATAATAGGGATACATGAGCTGGGGCACAAGATATCGGCCAAGATTGACGGGGTTGATTCAAGCCCACCCTACTTCATACCGGGGATACCTACAGTCCTCCCAACCTTCGGGGCCGTGATATTCCAGAAGGAGCCGATAATAAACAGGGACGACATGTTCGACGCAGGGTTCAGCGGGCCGATAACAGGGTTCATAGTCGCCCTCGGGGTTGCGGTTGCAGCGTATATGAGGGCCATCTGGTTTACCCCCGAGGAGTTTATGTCGGTTGTCTCGGAGATTGAGAGGGCGGGCGGCGTGGCACTTCCCTCACCCCTCATATTCGTCATCCTCCGCCCACTGTTCGGGAATCCTGGGATGATACCGATGTTCACGACCCTCGGGTTTGCCGCGTGGCTGGGGATGCTGATAACCGCCCTCAACCTCTTCCCCGTCTGGCAGCTGGACGGTGGGAGAATCTTCAGGAGCATACTAAACGCAAGACAGCACAGGATAGCTAGCTACGTCTCGATAGCGGTCCTAGCAATCACGGGCTACTTCTTCTTCGCCCTCCTCCTCCTAATCCTGATGCCTAGGACCCCTGACATAGCCCCCCTCGACCAGGTCTCCCCCCTCTCACGTGGAAGGAAGCTAACATTCATAGCAGTCTTCCTCATGATGGTCGTCAGCTTCGTCCCCCTCTGGATTTGAAGAGCCTCAGAGGCTCCTCAACCAACGCCACCCTCGCCTCCCTCGAGTATAGTCTGAGGCCGTAAGATAGGAGTTCCTGGACCGTGTCGAAGCTTCTTGAGGAGAGGAGCTTGGCGGCCAGGGACTTGGGGAGGGTCGAGGTCAGGGCAAGCCTCACGCCCTCCTCCCTAAGCTCCCTAACCACTCCACCCAGCCTAGAATACCGCTCATCACGGGACTCGCCCAGCAGTGCCTCGATTAGCTTGGGGGAGCCGAGGCCCAGCCTACACTCGGCGACCAGGCCGATCATGCCCGAGTCCTCCACCAAGGGTCTCAGGAGACGAAGGATGTGGATGCAGGACTCTAGTGTTGCGTCTCTCGGCCACCCGCCTCCGCTTGCGATGACTATCGTGGCCTGCTCGTTGAACTGTGTCTCATACTCTTTCTCCACGAGCTGCTTAGCCTCCTCATCCACCCTCACGGCCTCGCCTACCATGAGCCTCCGTCCCACTAGGCAGACCGCCTTGACCGACCCTGAGCCTGCCAGCCTCTCCCATAGATGACCCAGCCCAGACTCCGTGAAGACTTCCCTAACCGCCACTCTGCCCAGGACCCCATGAGGCTCGGCCTCCGAGACCACCACAAGCTCCCTTGAGGAGAGCCTCTCCACCTCACCACCAAGCCTCCAAGCCGCCTTGAACCCGCCCAAGCCCCTAAGGGACCTGGGCAGCTCCTCCTCGGCCGCCCTCCTATCCAGCCTCCAAGCAGAGGCTACAAGCTCATACCTCCTGCCCGCAGCCTCCAGCTCCGCTATAAGCGTCCTGAGAACCCTTAGACCCCTCCCCCCAGAATGGTCGTATAGAACCGTCACCTCGCCGCCCAGACCCTCCACGAAATCCTTCAGGGCCTCAAGCCCCCCAGGCTCACCCAGCCCAGCCCCAACCCTCCAATGCCTAACCTCCTCGGACAACTCGACCGAGACCTCGGTAACACCATACCTGAACCAATACTCCGGCAAGGCCTCCTCCACCCGCAGGTGGCGTGTGAGTTATTTAAGGTAGAGCCAGGGTGGTATGGAGGCCCTGGGGGTGATAGGAGGCTGGGGATATACTCGGTCGAGCTTGTTCCTAGGCTTCCTGTCCAGAGGCTCCGTGGGCTGGCAGAGATGGTCGAGGAGCTCGGCTTCCACGGGGTCTGGCTGAGCGAGCACCCGCATAACAGGAGCAGCATCGTTGCCGCCTCGCATCTCCTGGAGTCCCTGAGAAGGATATGGGTGGGAGCGGGGCTCTTCAACCCCTATCTCCACAAGCCGCCCCTGGTCGCCCAGGTAGCCGCCACCCTAAGCGAGGTTGCTCCAGGGAGGGTCAGGGTCTTGGTTGGTGCGGGTGATGGGCTTACCTTGGAGTCGATGGGTGTTGTGAGGGAGAGGCCTCTTGAGAGGGTTGGGGAGATGCTGGCCGCAGTCAAGGCGCTTCTGGAGAGAGGCGTGTATGAACATGGGAAGGCCGGGCTTAGGCTCGACTTCAGGCCAGGTGAGCCTCCACCAATATACGTTGGTGCGCAGGGCAGGGGGATGCTCAGGCTTGGAGCGAGGCTCGGCGACGGTGTTCTGGTGAACTACTCCCGTGTCGAGGAGCTTAGATGGGCGCTCCAGGTGGTGGGTGAGGAGCTGGGGAAGAGGGGGAGGCCTTGGGAGGGCTTCGACGCAGCCGCCTTCCTAACCATATCCATAGACGACGACCCATCGAGGGCCCTCAGGTCTGCCCTACCATACGCAGCATACATACTCTTGGGTTCAGGCCGGTCTTTCAGGGAGCGGTATGGGGTCAGGGAGGGGGACCTCCAGGCAATCAGGGATGCTGTGCTAAGAAGGGATTGGCGGAGGCTCCAGGACCTCATGCCGAGATACGTCGAGTATGTAGCCATCACGGGGACGCCCAAGCAGGTCTCGGAGAGAGTCGCCGAGATAAGGTCCCTGGGATACAGGCACATAGTCTTCGGAGCCCCCCTCGGACCCGACACGGGAAAGGCCTTGAGGATGCTGGGCGCCATGGTGGGAGAGCTTGAGAAACTAAAATAGAGGGGAGGCCGAGCTTAACCCGCTGTGAAATCAAGGTTCGATGTTATTGTCGTGGGCGCTGGCCCCGCAGGCTCCACGGCCGCCTACACGCTCGCCAAGAAGGGGTTCGATGTCCTCGTGGTTGAGAGGGGTAGGTCGCCTGGCTCCAAGACCCTTTATGGCGGGAGGGTCTACGCCAAGCCCCTTAAGGAGATTTACCCCGAGTTTGAGAAGAAGGCTCCCATAGAGAGGTGGGTGAAGAAGGAGCGCATGACCTTCATGGCGGAGGGAGGCTCCCTGACCCTCGAATACAGCTCCAAGACCAGCACAAGCTTCACGGCATACCTATCCAAGCTAAGTGAGTGGATGGCCTCTCAGGCCGAGGAGGCGGGAGCAGTAATAGTGACCGACGTCAGGGTGGATAGCTTCCTCAAGGAGGATGGGAGAATCACGGGTGTCAGGGCTGGCCAAGACGAGGTCAGGGCAGGCGTGGTGATAGACGCCGAGGGCGTGAACAGACTCCTACTCGAGAGGCTGGGATGGGTTCCCAAGCTGGAGAAGAGCCAGGTGGCCCTGGGGCTTAAGGAGACCTATAGGCTCGGCTCCGAGAAGATTGAGGAGCGACTGGGCCTCGGCAAGAAGGAGGGTATGGCGTGGTTCATGATAGGCTCGGCCACTGGCAACATACCTGGAGGAGCGTTCCTCTACACTTACCAGAACACGGTGGCACTCGGGATAGTAGTCTTCCTGCACAAGGCGGTTGAACACGCCCAGCAACACATCTTCGAATACCTGGAGGAGCTGAGGCTCAGCCCACCCTTCAGCAACCTACTCAAGGACGGCGTCCTAGTCGAGTATGGAGCCCACCTCACACCCGAGCTTGGACTCAAGCTTAAGCCCCCGAGACTATATGGGGACGGGTTCCTAATCGTGGGTGATGCGGCTGGATTACTCCTAAACCTGGGATACACGGTAAGGGGCGTGGACTTCGCAGCATACAGCGGATACCTCGCAGCCCAGGCCATAGAGAAGGCTGGGGGAGACTACTCGGCGAGAAGCCTATCCATCTACGAGGACATGCTGGAGGAGAGCTTCATAATGCGTGAGCTTAGGAGGCATGTGAGGGTCAGCAAGCTTATGGAGAACGAGAGGTTCTTCACAACCTACCCCGAGCTCGCATTCGCATTAGCCCACAGGCTCTTCGAGTTCGAGGAGACCTCGCCGACATTCCTGGAAGCATTCAGGGAGACAACCAAGGGCAGAGTATCTAAGCTAAGGCTATTACTCGACATGCTGGAGGTGGCGAGGGGGCCATGACCATACAGCAGCTCAAGAAACTGAAGGTGGACGAGGCCCTTAACGCAAACGTCTGGGACGTGGACGAGGAACCCCACATAAAGGTGGACTTCAGCAAATGCGTGGAATGCGACACCAAGCCATGTGTGAGGCTCTGCCCAGCCGGATGCTTCACACTCCTGGACAAGGAGGTCCTCTTCAGCTACGAGGGATGCGTGGAATGCGGGACATGTAGAATTGTCTGCCCGAAGGACGCCGTGGACTGGAACTACCCCCTAAGCGGCAGGGGAGTCCAATACAGGTTCGGGTGAACGCCAAACTATAAAGCCTAATAATGCTGGGTCTGTCTCAGGCTGCCTGGCATGCTTAAGGCTGAGGAGAGGCTTAGGGATGCCTGTAAGGAGATTGCGGCGAGGATAGTTGAGCAGGGGGTCTCGGACCGTCAGGCCGTTGAGAGGCTGAAGCTCGAGGTGGCCGAGAGATACGGGCTTAACAGGGTTCCCTCGAACCTCGAGATACTCGGCAGCCTCCCAGACAGCGTGAGGGATAGGGTGGCAAGGGTCCTGGCCAAGAAGCCCGTGAAGACCATCTCAGGAGTAACCGTCGTAACCGTCGTCGCACCCATCTATGAGTGCCCCCACGGGAGATGCATATACTGTCCAGGAGGCCCCTCGAGTAGGTCGCCTAGAAGCTACACGGGTGCGGAGGAGGCTGTCAGGAGGGCCAGGTCGGTCTCATATGACCCATACCTGCAGGTCTCGAGGCAGGTGGAGAGGCTTGAGTCCATGGGCCACGTGGTCGATAAGGTTGAGCTGATATTCATAGGCGGGACCTTCAACGCCATGCCCACAGGGTTCCAGAGATGGTTCATCAAGAGATGCATAGACGCACTCAACGGCAGGGACTCAAGTAGCCTGGAGGAGGCCCTCCAACTTGCCGAGATGGGCGTGGGTAAGAGAATCTCGGGCATAACTGTGGAGACCAAGCCGGACTGGGTCAAGCCGCATCAAGCCAACAGGCTCCTCGAGATGGGTGTAACGAGGGTTGAGCTTGGTGTCCAGGCCCTGGACGACGAGCTGTATAGGCTGAATAACAGGGGCCACACGCTGCAGGATGTCGTGGAGGCGACGAGGACCCTCAAGGACCTGGCCTTCAAGGTCTGCTACCACCTCATGCCAAACCTCCCCGGCTCCACGGTCGAGAAGGACCTCGAGATGTATAGGATGCTGTGGGAGGATGAGAGGTTTAGGCCGGATATGCTGAAGATTTACCCGACCTTGGTTCTGCCTGGAACTGTTCTCCATGAGTGGTGGATGAGGGGGAGGCACAGGGTGTATAGTGATGAGGAGCTTGTGAGGCTTCTGGCCGAGTGGTTTCTCATGACGCCCCCATACGTCAGGATACAGAGAGTTCAGAGAGAGATACCCCTAGAGATAACCTCCTCGGGCAACAGGGTCGCCAACCTCAGGGAGGTCGTGGAGAACTACCTACGCTCCCGGGGACTCAGGTGTAGGTGTATTAGGTGTAGGGAGGCTGGCCATAGGCTCATGAGGGATGGGGTCAGGGTGGATGAGGAGAAAGTGAGGCTCAAGGTGATTAGGTATAGGGCCTCCGAGGGAGAGGAGTTCTTCATATCATACGAGGATGTGGAGAACGACGTGCTGGTAGGATTCATAAGGCTTAGGGACCCCTCACAGACTCTAAGGCCCGAGATAAGGGGAGCCGCCCTGATAAGGGAGCTACACGTCTACGGCGTGATGACCCCAGTTGGAGAGCATCCACGCAACGCCAGCTACCAGCATAGAAGCTATGGCTCGAGGCTTCTCTCGGAGGCCGAGAGGATAGCCGTGGAGGAGCTGGATGCACGTAAGGTTGTGGTCATAAGCGGGGTCGGGGTGAGGAGATACTACTACTCTCATGGGTATAGGCGTGAGGGACCCTATGTCAGCAAGCTTCTCAAGAGATGAGGGGGGAGGCCCCCTACCAATCATCCTCGCAGCGGGTTTATCGACCTTCCTAATCTCATTCATACTCCACCACCCCGACATCCCAAACAGCATCTACTCCGACATAGTATCCTTCTGGAGCAGGCCCCTCGCATACGGCCCCCTGATACCATACGTGGAGAGCAGCTTCGAGTATCCACCCATCTCGGGCCTAATACTCTACGTGTCATCAATCATAGGAAGAAATCTTAACGGCTACTACCTAACATTCTCCCTCATACTCCTCTCAGCATACATAGCAACGCTCATAGCCACATACTTGATTTCACGTCGGAGAGGCGTTGGATGGGAGTATGTGCTGATGTTTCTCGTTCTCTCACCCTCCATGTATTTCTACCTCGTGTATAACTTCGACATAGTCTTGACGGCCTTCCTGATGACCTCGCTCCTCCTACTCATCAAGGGAAGAATTGTTTCCTCAGCCTTAACGTTCAGCCTCGCAGCACTCTCAAAACTCTCCAACCTAATCCTACTCCCGATAATACTGATGCATGTGGAGAGGAATAAACGCCTAACCTATCTTCTATACGCCTTGGCTCCCTTCGCAGCTGTCAACCTCACCCTGTATCTGATAAACCCCGTGGTCTTCTCCGAGACCTACCTATATCATGTTAGGTGGGGGCTTGAGAACGCCTGGTTCATAGTCTTGTTTCCATCCGAGGGGTCGTGGGATACCGCCAGGCTCTTCAGCCTCTTCCTAGCAGGCTACGGGTTATTGAAGGTTTATCTAATCGACGACATGGAGCTGTTTAGAAGGGTCTTCATGGCCTTCGCAGTCCTCCTCCTCTCGTCATACGTCTTCACGCCCCAGATGGTTATCTGGCTGCTCCCGCTACTCGCTGTCTTGGGCAGGGTCTCCCCAGCATACTACGTCATGGAGGTCGCCAACGTGGGGATAATCCTAACATGGTTCCTGAGCCCTGAGCCGACCAAGTGGGGCTCCCTCCCACAGTATCTAGCGGTTTTGAGGGCCTCAGCCCTCTTCTACCTCCTGATGGAGGTGTATCGTGGAGGTGCTTCTCAGCCAAGAGCTTAGAGGAAGGATGAGGTTTCTCGGCAACCCCCACACCCTACTCATACTACTCACAGCCCTGATACTGGGCCTCAAGCTCTACATACTCCCCAACCCTTGGCCCAAACTCCCCCCAGAGGAGTGCACGGAGCCCCCGATAAAAACGGACTGCGGCCTAATCTTCGATGAGGCGCATTATGTTCCCGCTGTTAGGAAGATGATGAGGGGTGAGGCGGTGAATAATGAGCATCCTCCTCTCTCCAAGGCCCTGATACTTGCAGGCATACTATTATTCGGGGACAATCCATGGGGTTGGCGTCTCCTCATAACCCTATGCGGAGCTCTCTCCATATACTTCATGGGCAGGGTGGCCCACTCCCTAACACGAAGCTGGAAGACAGGCCTGATGGCTGCAGCGTTCCTGGCATTCGATATCTCGGCCTTCAACCTAAGCTCCATAGCTATGCTGGATGCCCCTGCCATGCTCTTCAGCCTGCTGGCCGCATACCTATTCCTGGAGAACAGGCTGATGCTCTCGGGGCTGGCCATGGGCCTCGCACTTTCAAGCAAGACGTCCAGCGCCTTCGTGCTCATATCTCTCCTAGCATTCAGGTTCTTCCATGAGGTATATTGGAGGGATAGCTTGAGGGAGGCCTTGAGGAGGTGGCTGAGCGTGTTTGAGAAGGTCGGGTTCATCAGCTTCGCAGTCCTGATAGTCAGCCTCGGGATATACGACTACAGCCTGAACGCCTTTAACACCCCCTTCGAGCACATAGACTACATGCTCAACTACC
The DNA here is from genome assembly GCA_021650775.1 of Candidatus Benthortus lauensis. Classification (GTDB taxonomy): domain Archaea; phylum Thermoproteota; class Nitrososphaeria_A; order Caldarchaeales; family Wolframiiraptoraceae; genus Benthortus; species Benthortus lauensis. Next base: position 5,783 of record JAHSRM010000060.1, on the reverse strand, counting down.
ATTCATCACTCAGGTATAAGGAGGGGGACGTGGTGTATCTACCCCTAAGCTGGACAAACCCCATCTTCCCATACCCGAGGACACCATACTTCGTTGTAACGGTGACGGTTAATGGACGGGAGTATCACCCCGTCGCCTATTATGGTATGCAGACCCCCCTATGGTGGATGACGTGGCTCGTGGCTGCTTTGTCGGCGATTATGGCCTATGGAGAGCTGAGGAGGGGGAGGTTCCCCAAGGTGGAGATGTTCATCCTCTCATGGTTCATATTCACATACATAGTATACTTCCCCATAGCACACATACTCGGCCGATGGGTCTACCCATTCTACTTCTACATGACCCTGCCCGCGATAGCGATAGGGCTGCCCAGGATACTCGAGGGCGAGAGCTTCTCGGAGACCATCCTACTCCTTCTACTAATCTCGCAGATAATCTGGTTCATCGTGTGGTTCCCGGTTAAGCCGCAGTGGCTTATAGACTTCCTCCTCTTCATCGGCGCCCCCGCTTAACCGGAACCGTAACCATCACGTATCCTAGCCACCCTACCACCGCGAAGAATCCCAGGACCAGGATGAGGACAGGTATCTTGACTGCCAGCTCGGGGTCTATGGGCAGGTATCCGAAGAACCAGAGGACATAGAAGACCGAGAACGTTACCGAGAGGAATATGGCGGCTGCTCCCAGAATCTGGGTGAAACTCGGCATACCATCCCGCAGCATTAGACTCAACCTAATTAAGGTTCACCCAGGGATTCATTTATTTAGTCTCCTAGCTCATTTACCCTTGGATGGTTAGGGACTTATCGGAGCTGAAGGGGAGGACGCTTAAGGTCTATCTTTACTTGCTTGGTAGGGGGGAGGCCGTCGGGGTGAGGGAGCTTCAGAGGGAGATGGGGTTCTCGAGCCCCAGCATAGCCCACTACCACCTCGAGAAGCTTAGGGAGATGGGTGTTGTCTCGAAGGACCACTCGGGGAGATACAGGGCTTCGGAGAAGATTGACGTGGATATTCTAAGGATGTTCGTCATGCTGGGTGGGAGGCTGATACCACGATTCTTCTTCTACGCAGTCTTCATGAGCACCCTCACTGCACTATACCTCCTACAGCACATATTCTCCCCCGACCCCTACGCAGCAACCTTCGCCATAACCTCCTCAACGATACTCTGGTATGAGACGATTAACGTGTGGAGGAAGGGGGTTACGTGATGTTCGGAAGAGTAGAAATATCTTATGCGGGGGGCCATGTCTGATGGAGATGCGTGGCCTCGCCCTGAGAATCCTGGCCGCAGTGTTCCTGGCATTCCTCCTATACTCCGCTGTCAGCCAGCTACCCCAACCCGCTCAAAGGCTTGAGCCTCAGAGGGATGGGCCTCAGGTTGCTAAGGCTGAGACCGAGGCTATGACGGTGGAGGGCGGGGCCATGGCTGGAGAGAGGTGGAGCCCCTATCTATTCGCCGTAAACCTGGGGCTGTCTCTCGCTTTAGGGTTGGCGGCGGCCCTGATAATCTCCATGCGACAAAGATAAGAGTGGGTTTGTTCATCTCTCGGGAGACTGTGCTGGAGGAGGCGTTCTTTCCGGGGAGGCTGGGTGAGAGGCTCAGGGACGAGGAGAACGTTAAGCCGAGAATGTTTAGGGGTGCCGCCATCTTCATCATAGGCGTGTTCTCGGCGATACTCACGGCATTCTACATGGTTTATACAAAGGTTGATATGAGCTTCGCCTTGGAGGGCTTCGAGTCAGCCCGCCCCCCGCTTCCAACACCAGGAGAGATAGCCTTGTCGAGGCTCCTCTACATGGGCCTGGCCTTCATGATAATCTTCGTCGGCTTCAGGCTCATAGTCTTCTTCGCAGGCAAGGAGGGGAGGGGGAAGGCGCTTCTGACACTCGTCTTCCACGCATTCCTAGTCTTCACGATAATCTCCCTTGCAACCCTCCCCATAATGTCCCAAGCCCACAGAATACCCTTCATAGTGGTTGACGCCACGCTAGCCGACGCCACCTTCCATGACGCAGAGATAACGGGGATAGCCGTGAATGGAAGCATAACGCTGAGAGGAACCATCAACGCCGAGTATGTCAGCGTATATAGGGCATATAGGGAGAACCTCTCCAAGCCTGTCTGGGCCTCCATGAGGTCCGAGGAAGATGTCGCCAAAGCCTTGGAGGAGACATCAACCATCATCAACATGACCGGGGTCACCTTAAGCGACGGGGGGTCCCTAGATAGGGTGGACCTGGTCGAGGGGAATTGGAGTAGGGTCGAGTATAGGGACGTGGTTTCACGTGGCTTGATAAGGTTCGGCGCCCCTGAGCCAGGCCTCGTGGAGAACATCCTCTCCACACTCTCCCCGATAGCGTGGGCCCTCACGGTCCTATACGTTATGTTCGGGTTTAAGCGGCTTTACCAGGTCTCCTCCCCGATAACCATTATAGCGGGAGTCCTGGTCATGGTTATCCTGGTGGCTATGGGGGTTGCCTAACCCTTACCCTGCCCTCGGGCGTTATCTCTCCACGGGCAATCCTTGTGCTGGATATGATGCCTCCGTCCTCGGCCAAGACTATCGGGGCCAAGACTATGGCCAGCTCCCTGAGACCCCGCTCCCTACGCATCCTGTTGACCTCGAGGGCCCTGCCGTATGTGAAGGGGCTTGCCACGAGTGCCTCCAGCTCTGGGTCCTTTGCGGCTGGTCCGTAGGGGTCCTCCAGGGCCACTATATCGCATCTCTCCCTCCACCCGTATCTCCTCAGGGTCTCCTCCAGCTCCCTGACCCGTTCCTCGAACCTCCTCACCTCATGCTTCTTCCCCATCCTCTTGACCAGCTCATCGGTCGTGACGCCTATTATGAGCCTCTCCCCTGTTCTCAGCCCCGTTAGGATTAATGCGAGGTGGCCTCTATGGACCTCGTTGAAGGTCCCGCCCATGGCGGCCTTCCTGTATCTTGGCTTGGGGAGGGGTTTCCCAAGCTCCTCCTCCACCTCGTCCCAGCTTAGCCTAAGCTCACTCAGGATTACCATGGCTTCGCCCAGGGGGATTCCGAGACGCTTGCTCAGCTCCTCAGGGGTGATTCCAGGGTTCCTCGGAAGTATCCTGTCCCTAACGTATGCCTTGTGCTGGGGATAGAGGGGGAGGCTCCTAACGACCTCAACCAGCACCCCCCATAGCGGGTTATCCCTCAACCGCCTATCCATGAAGCCCACTCCAAGCAAAGAGACTCCAAGATAGCCTTGAACCAGAGGTCACTATAAACCTTCAACAACCAGGGTAATACCTATACAAGCAGCTGGAACATTGATGAATAGATATATTCTGGGGTCTTTGGGGAGGGCTGAGGTGATATAATTGCCCGAGGTTGGGGAGAAGGCTCCAGACTTCACCCTGCCTGACCAGGACTTGAAGCCCAGGTCTCTGAGCGAGTTCCGTGGAAAGAAGGTGGTCCTAGCGTTCTATCCAGGGGCCTTCACGTCGGTCTGCACGAAGGAGATGTGCACCCTGAGGGACTCCATGAACAGGTTCAACAAGCTTGACGCAGTAGTCCTCGGGATAAGCGTTAACGACCCCTTCACCCAGAAGGCCTTCGCCGAGGCCAACAAACTCAACTTCACCCTACTCTCGGACTACAACAGGGAGGTAATCAAGAAGTATGGGGTATATCACGAGGACTTCATCGGCCTCAAGGGCTACACAGCCGCCAAGAGGGCGGTCTTCATACTAGACAAGGAGGGAGTGATAAGATACAAGTGGGTTAGCGACGACCCGACCAAGGAGCCAGACTACGACGAGATAGTCAAGGAGCTCTCCAAGATACCCTGAGAATATCTTTATTTCCCAAGGGCCGTTGATAATTTTGATGCGGGAGCTCCCGGACTTCGAGATATATTCGCCCTCAAGCCTGCGTGACTTACTGGAGTATCTTCACGGCGATGGGAGGGACGCCACGATAATAGCTAATGGGACGGACCTTCTCCCGAGGATTAGGAGGGGGGAGCTTAGGCCGAGGAGGCTCGTGGACATCTCCGGCGTCAGGGAGCTTAGATACATCAGGGAGGAGGGCGGGGTCATAAAGATAGGTGCATTAACGACCATAAGCGACCTGGCCGGGTCGCACCTGCTCAGTCACTCGAGATACGAGGCCTTCCACGTCCTCTCGAGGATGTTCGGCACATGGGAGATAAGGAATAGGGCGACGGTTGGAGGGAACCTTGGGGCGGCTGCCTCCTCCGAGGACCTCATACCAATCTTCCTGGCCCTTGACGCCCGTGTGAGGTTGCTGAGCCTTGGGGGTGAGAGGGTTCTCAGGGTTGATGAGCTCGTGGTGGCCAAGAGGAGGACCTCTAGGAGGGGTGATGAGGTGATAGCGGAGGTCTCCTTCAAGTCCTTGGGGGAGGGTGAGTGGAGTTACTTCCAGAAGATTGGGAGGCGTCGGACCCACATAATAGCCCTCGTCTCCCTCGCATCCTACCTAAGGCTAAGCCCTGATGGAGTAATAGAGGATGTCAGGCTTGCCTTCAACAGGGTTAGGGGGAAGATTCCTGAGAGGGCTTGGAGAACCGAGGAGTTCTTGAGGGATAGGAGGATTGACGAGGAGGTGATAAGTGGAGCTGAACGGGTCCTGGAGTCCGAGCTGAGGCTAACCTCCGATTACCGTGCCTCCTACCTGTATAGGACCGAGGTAGCCAAGGTTTTCCTGCGTAGAGCCTTGAGGCATTCGAGGGATATGGTGTTAGGCGGGGTGGAGAGTGTTGCCGAGGCTTAGGGTGAGGCTCAGGGTAAACGGCGTGGAGCATGAGCTGGAGGTTGGGGGTGGGGAGAGGCTCATAGACACCCTCCGAAACCGCCTAAACATCAAGAGCGTGAAGGAGGGATGCAGCACAGGAGACTGCGGAACCTGCACAGTCCTAATGGACGGCGAGCCAATTAACTCCTGCATAACCCTCACAGCCCAGGCAAACGGAAGGGAGATAACGACCCTTGAGGGCATAGGGAGGCCTGGAGACCCCCACCCCCTCCAGATAACATTCGCCGAACTCGCAGCAACGCAATGCGGCTACTGTATCCCGGGGATAATAATGGCTGCTAAATCGCTCCTGGACAGGAACCCGAACCCCAGCGGCGAGGAGGTTAGGTGGATGCTGGCGGAACACCTATGCCGATGCACAGGATACGGCAGGATTGTTGAGGCGGTCTTGGAGGCTGCGAGGATTCTTAGGTCTCGTTGAGGCTACTCCTCCTGATAGTATGCCCAAGGTATCGTGATGCGTTCTATTAGGACTACTAGGGCGAAGAGGGCTATCCCCATGGCCGAGAGCAGGGCGAGGGAGACGAAGACGCTCTTGGTTAGGAGCTGGCTGCTTGCGAAGAGTATGAGGTAGCCCAGCCCCTTGTTCCCGCCCACGAACTCGCCGACCACCGCCCCGACAACCGCCAAGGTTATGGCGACCTTAACGCCTGCGAAGAAGTGGGGTAGAGAGTTCGGGAGCCTAAGCTTGAAGAATATCCTGGACTGGGGTGCCCCAAGGCTCCTGGCAAGGTCCATCAGCTCCCTGCTAATCGTCATCAGACCCGTGGATGTATCAACCACTATGGGGAAGAAGGAGATTAGGAAGGTTATTATGATGACTGGGAGGACCTGATGTATCCTGAAGAACCACATCATTATCAGGGGTGCGAGGGCGACCTTTGGAACCGACTGGAGGACGACCAGTATGGGGTAGAGGGTGTTCTGGAGGAAACGTGAATAGACTATCGCTATGGCCGTCGGTATCCCGAATGCCAGGGA
>JAHSRM010000111.1 GCA_021650775.1 Candidatus Benthortus lauensis | reverse complement strand
GGTTCCCCAGAATTCCCGAGACCGTGAATACCGCGGCCTCAAAAATCGTCACGAGTATTGCGAGCAGCTTGTTGGCGGCGGTGAATGTCGCCCTATCCTCGGGTTTCGAGAGGTCGAGCTTGATTATCTGGGCGCCGACAAGTAGCTGGAGAACTAGCCCGGCGGTTACTATCGGTCCTATGCCAAGAGTTGTTAGGGTTCCTATTCTCTGCGCAAATATGATACTTACTATTGGGTTGGCTTGGGCGAGCTGGTTGGCCTGCGGCACCCCGAAGAGGACCGTGTTGCTCATTAAGACGTATATGACCAGAACCAGGCCGGTCCAGATGAGCCTCTCCCCTAACTCTAGCTTCCGCTCCGGCTTCCTAACCTCGGGGAGGTATTTCGCAAACTCTTCGATGGATTGTCTGAGGCTCATTCGGCAACACCTTGAAGCGTCTGGGGTTTGGCTATCTCTCCTCCCGCCTCCTCCACCTTCTTGGCCGCAAGCTCTGTCCATCTCTCGACGATTACTATGAGTGGCTTGGTGACCTTGCCGCCTGCCACCAGCTTCCCTATCCCCATGGCCTTCAGGTTCACCACCAGCTTCCCATCCCTCTTCTCGGCGCCACTTCTCTCAAGGTTCTCGGCGATGGTTGAGAGCTGGTTCAGGTTCACCGCCCTAATCTCCCTGCGGTTAGGCCTATGGAACCCATGCTTCCCGAAATAGTCCCTATCGTATCTCAGGACCCAGGTCCACTTATGCTTGTGCCTGCCCGCTGCCCCGTGGCCACCCTTGGCCCCAGTCTTCCTATGCTGCCCTATCTGACCCCAGCCATGGGTCCTGCTTCCACGCCTCTTCCTGACCTTACGGTGCCTGGTCGCCAACCCCCAACCCTCCCAACACCCATGAAAAACCACTATTAAAGAACTTACCCCAAATCCAGGGCCTAGGCTGAGGCGGCCTGAAACGTTAAGGATTTATTTCCCGGCGGGCTTCCTCGCCCCATGCTAAGGGCCTTAAGCCTCCTCCTGGTGCTCCTCCTACTCACAGTCCCACCTCCAGTTATCTCGGCAGAGGACGGGGGCCTTGGTGACTGGTCCGAGAAGGAGATTGTAGTCGAGATGCCTCTCAGGCTTAACGTGGTTTTCTTGGGAGGGGGCTTCGCAGCTGATGAGTCATACTTGGAGGAGAAGCTCGGCGAGATTCTCCCTTGGTATGCTCCCTACATAGCCTATGAGGGCGAGTATCTGGGCCTAAACATCACAGAGATAGACCTTAACGTTATGGAGGCTCCCAGGGGGATGGTTGAGGAGTATGTGCGTTTCGTGTATGAGAATGAGGGAGCCTTCTGGGAACCCGAGATAGCCCTTAGAAGAATAGAGAGGCTTGAAGACATGCTCAACCAATACTTCATGGAGAGGCTGGGAGTAGGGTTAGACCTACCTGTCTACTGGATTGACGCCTGGATGATGGCGAAGTGGCTCGATGAGAAGGGTGCGGAATACCTTGGGATAGGACCCGACGAATACACCATCTACTTCATACTCAGCGCCTTGGAGATAGATGGAATAGTCGAGTATTTCGTTGACACCTACTCGCCTGAGACCGGAACCTACTTCTTCACGGGAGGCATGTCGGCTTACGGGGGACTAGATAGACTCTACTTCATAGACCTAACCTCCGTTCCGCTTGGAAAGGATAGATGTGATGGAGAGGAGGGATGCAAGTCTCCCACCCCCTACTACTACCCAACACTATGGGAAGTTGATGAAATGAGTGAGGATGACTTCTACAGGCTTCTGGCAACATACATAAGCGAGACGATAATCTACGTGTTCTTCAGGGGATACCTTTGGAGGCCGACCTATGAAGCAAATCTCTACGAGTATCTCCTAATCATAGATGCGACGAGCGGCGACAGGGCGTTAGAGATTCTTGAAGACTTCTCCGTAGATTACTTCGACGAGGCCATGAATAGCCTGATACCCTACTCATACAGTATAAGGGAGCTTGATGTAATAGATGTTGATGATTACCCTGAGCTGCGGGAAGCCTTATTCAGCACATTAACATACGAGGACGACTATGCGGTAATTGACTGCGAGACTGTCCCCAGAGTAGTATTCAACCTTCCCATAATACGGAGGTTTGAGAATCTGAAGACCGTAGTCACAGCACTCTTTGTCCTCGACTCAGAAGTATTTGTATGCAGAAAGAATGTTGTGGGTAGGGCGTTCAGGGAAGGGGCTCTCGCAGCTATAAGCGGGTATACCCTGGAGTATGAGGGGCCAACCCTCACCCTCTATCACGAGGCCGCCCACGTCCTCGGTCTAAGGCATCCGCATGACGCCGACCCCATACCCTGGGCAGAAGACTTGGTGAACTGGTTCTATGATTGGTCGGCGACCCCCATGTCCTATGACCCCGCATGCACGCTCAGAACCATGTATGAGGGAATCTATTTCCCCAGGATAGACTTGGACAGCATGGATATCGGCGTAACAATATACCTGATTAAGAGGACGAGGCAGGTGATTAGGGAGGCCCTGGAGAGCCTTCAGAACAGCGGAATAGAAGCTTCAAACCTACCGCAGGAAGTAAGGAAAGTTATCGATGACGTTAAACTGGACCTAGATATGGCTGCCGGGGAGTTTGTAAAGTATAATTACTTCAATTGGGCCGAGTTCTACGGGCTTGGCGTGCAGAAGGCCTCGGCTTTTGATTACGCCTTCTCAGCTTACCAGAACTCCGTGTTCTTCAGCAGGATGGTGGAGAAGGTTCTTGCCACGATGATTGAGTTGAGGGATTTGAGAGTAAAGTTGGATGAGGCTGCAAGGGAGTTGGAGAAGCTTAGGGAGATGAACCAGGAGCTTGAGAAGGAGCTTGAAGGACTTAGAAAGACCTATGAGGAGTTGCTGGAGAAGCATTCAAGGCTTGAGGAGGCAAACAAGGAGCTGAAGAGCAAGTTAGACGACCTATCATCCAGGCTTGAAGAGGTTAAGAACGATTATCAGAGGGTCCTCGAGGAGAAGTCCGCCCTAGAGTCGGAGGTGGATAGGCTGAGGGAGGAGCTCGACAGGCTCTCATCCACCCAGTCAACCATGAACCTACTCATAATAGTTCTAGCTGCGGCCCTTGTAGTCCTGTCGGTTCTATATGTGAGGGCTTCAAGGAGGGCTAAGGTCCTGCCTCCCCCGCCTCCTCCTCCATCCTAAAGACTTCAACTCATTCTTACTGCGAGCTCGTTTATCTTCTCTCCCCTATACCCGTATTCTCCGCCTGCCTTGACGTGCTTCTTTATTGTTCCTTTGAAGCCTTTGCGTGGGGGGTGGAGGCGTATGTAGGGTTTGAGGCCCTTCTCACGTAGCTTGCTTAGGGTTACCTCGGCCTTGAGGAGCTTCTCCGCCAATTCTTCCAAGCTGCTGTATCCAAGCCTCTTGACATTCTCTTCACTTAGTTTCTCTCCCCCGTTTAGCTCCATTCTCTTGAGAAGCCTCTTGATGGTCTTGATGTTCGGCTCCCCCCATGTTACGTAGTGTTGGACTTTGTGGAGCATTCCCTCGTAGCTTGGGGTCTTGGGGACTATGGTGGCGTGGTTGGCGTGCTTTAGGTGGAGCATATGTAGGGTGTCAAGGTCCTCCTTCCTCGCCTTCACTCCGCCCCTAATCCTTATGACGAGGTAGCAGTTTGCCTCGCCGCTCATCCCTACTCACTCCACATGCTCGGTAAGACTATCTTGTTGGTGTTCTTGAGGGCCATGTAGGTCGCACCTGCGAAGCTTAGCGTCGTCCTCGTCTCGCCGAACGTCCTCGTCCAGACATCCTGGACCCCCGCCAGCTCCAGAACGGCTCTAGCGGTCTCTCCCGCAACAATCCCCAGCCCCCTGGGACCTGGCAGTATCTCTATCCTCACGCTCCCCCACTTGCCCGTAACCTTGGTTGGCAGGCTGTGGGGTGTCCCGCATGCGCACTCCCAGCTCCCGCATCCCCTCCTAACGGGTATTATGTTCATCTTGGCGTCCCTGATTGCCTTCTCTATGGCCGAGACCACGTGGACGGCCTTCCCAGTCCCTAGGCCTACGAACCCGTCCCTGTTCCCCACAACTACTATGGCCTTGAACCTCGACCGCTCGCCTGCGTCGGTCTGCTTCTGGACCAGCTTGATGTCTATAACCTCCTGCTCGAGGCCTGGTAGGAGATAATCCACTATCTCCGGCTCCGTTATCTTGAGGTGGTTGGCGAAGAGTTCTCCTAGGCTCGTTATCTTCCCTTCCTTGACCATCCTGCCGACCTTGGTCCTCGGAACCCACTCAGCCTCCTCCACGCTCATCCGCCATCAGCCTCCCTCAGGATTCTCTCCCTAACCTCCTCGAAGTGCTTATCCAGGTTCATGTAGATTTCTCCCGGAACCCTGCTGAACTGGGTGGTCTCCACCGCCTCTCCGCCGCCCCTAAGCATCTCATAATACTTCTTTATGTGCTCTCCCCTCAGCCTCTCCTCGTCAGGGAAGACCTCCTCGCTTGCAGGTATCTCGACGCCTGCGTCCCTGAATCCTTTGACGGCTGCGAAGACCCTTGAGCCTGCCACGGGGCTGTGGAGACCTATATCAGCTATCGCCTTCTCCACGCCCTTCTTTCCCGCCAGGACCCCTGCCAACAGGCCTGTGAGATATGCTGCTGGGAGGTTCTTGAAGCCCGCCTTCCAGCCGAATTCCGAGAGCTTCTTGGATGTTACCGTGAGGAGGGTCTCGTCCCCGCCCTCCCTTGACCTAACCACCTGGACTATTATGTATCGGTTGGTCTTCCTCACCACGAGCCTTGGGAGACCCGACTTGACGAGCTTATACCTCTTCCTGTAGTCGGTTAGGCCTTGACGCCTCCTCCTAGGCGGCATCCTCTTGAGCATGCTCACAGCAGGCCCCTCCTCAGCATCTTGTTGGCCTTGAGATACTCCATCATGGCGGCCACGGACTTGAAGGCCCCTGCCTTAACCATCCTGTAGACCCTCCTGTAGTCGCTGACGGTTATGAGCTTCTTGTCCCTAAGCTCCCTGAGCCTCCTCCTCTGGGCCCTGACCTTGGCCATCCACTGCTCCTTCCTGCTGACCCTACTATACTTGGCCCCCTTCCTGCTGCCTGGGCCACGTTTCTTCCTCTTCCTCGCCCTCACCCTTGCCCTGCTAACGCCCTTCTCGGGAGCCTTGGTTATGGCTCCGTCCTTGATGAGGAACCTTATCTCCTCACGGGTTATGGCCTCGGCTATCTCGTCAAGCCTCTCGGGGTCGAACCTAACCCTATTCACCCCGCATCCGAGCAGGTCCGCTGCCACCCTTTTCTGGAACTCAAGCTTGGCCGGCATCCTCCTTCACCTCCGAGGCCTCCCCGCCTGCCTCCCCTCCTGGACTCTCCTCAGGCTGCTCCTCCACCTCCACTATCTCGGGGGCCTCCTCCTCGGGTCTGGGGATGGTTAATGGGTTGAGGACCTTGAGACCCAGCCTCTCGGCCTCCTCCATAATCTTGATTCTCTTAAGCCTGCCCACTCCCCCTGCAATCCTTACGGCATGGATGTTAGGGTCCAATCCCGCCAGGTCCTCTACCCTGTAGACGAGGACCTCCTTGTATCCGCTTGGGTGTAGGTCCCTGTATTTCCTCGGGGTTCTGTAGCCGACCTTTACTAGGGGTGGCCAACCGCTCCTCTGGAGCCTCATCTTGCTGTCCTTGCCTCTCGGCCTCCTCCAGTTGGGCTTGAGCCTCACATATCTCCAGCTCTCCTGCCTGACGAACTCCGGCCTCCTCCGCTTGAGCTCCCTAACCCAGGAGGGTATCCTTATCGGGCTCACTCCATCCCCACCTTCTTCTCATAGACGTATATTCCGTCAAGGAACTTCCTCAGGTCTTTCCTGGTTATCTTGGTTGCCTGCTCTATGTTTGCGGCTGTCTGCCCCACCGCCTCCTTGTCTATGCCCTTAACTATCACGTCGTCGCCCTTGACCTCCACCTTGGTCCCGGCTCCAACTATCCTGGCCCTCCTAGGCCACCTCTCGCCTATGAAGTTCTCTATGATTACCTGGTCTCCCTGGACCTTGACATTCATGGGGAAGTGGCTGGAGATTATCTTCATCTTGTAGGTGAATCCTTGGGTGACGCCTGTAATCATGTTCTTGATTATGGATTGGGCTGTCCCCATCATGGCCTTGGCCCTCCTACCCTTGCCATAGAGCCTTATTACCACGGCCCCATCCTCCTTCTCGAGCCTTACACCCATGTGGGAGAGGTCTTTGACGAGTTCTCCCAGCCTACCCTTAACCCTGACCTGGGCAGGGGGGCTAACCTCCACCTCAACGTCACCCGGGACCTCAACCCTCCCAACGTTCTCTTGGAGCTGGGCCATCGCCCCTCACCTCAGTAGACGTATCCTAGGAGCTTCCCCCCTATTCCCTTGGCCTTGGCCTCACGGTGGGACATGACGCCCTGGCTTGTGGTTACTATGAGTATTCCCACGTCCCTGCTTGGGAGGAACTGCCTCTCCCACCTCTCATACTCATCCTTCTTCACGCTGAATCTAGGCCGGATGGGTGCCGAGCGGTTAATCCTGCCGAGGAGCTGTATCCTGAACTTCCCTCCCCTCCCGTCCTCGATATACTCGAAGGCCCCTATGTATCCGTGCCGCTGAAGGGTCTTGAGTATCTCTGCTATGAGCTTGGAGGCATAGTATACGCACTCACGGTTCCTGACCATCTCGTTGTTCTGGAGGGTTGTGAAGAGGCCTGAGACCAAGTCCTTACTCATCCCCCATGCTCCTCCGTCCAGCGGCACCCATCCAAGCCATCCGAGCCATGAATCGCCAGCCCCTACTAATAAACCCTAAAACCCTTGAATCCAGGCTACTCATAGACCTTGAAGCCTAGGAGGGGGGCGACCTCGTTCATACATCTCCTGCATATGTAGAGTCTGTATTTCCTTATGACGCCCACCGTTGTCCCACATCTCCTACACTTCACCACGCCTTTCCCGAACTTTCTATCCTTGGGCGGCCTATGCTTCATTCCTCCACCACCCTTACCCCGAACTCTTCCTGAAGGAACCTGATAGACTCCTCAACCGTTACCTTATGGCTCTTGCCGACCTTGGAGCGCGCCCTCCTCCTCCACTCCACCCTATACCCAGGCCTCGTAATATGTATGGAGACGTCCATGCCTATCACCCCCAGCTCTGGGTCGTATTTGGTTCCAGGTATGTCCAGGTGCTCCCTTATCCCGAATGAGATGTTGCCATGCCTGTCGAAGCTTGAGCGCTTAAGAGTGTTGTTCACTGCTGCCAGGGCTTTGCGGAGGAACTCTATGGCCCTCTCCTTCCTGAGGGTTACCCTGAGGGCTATCGGCTCACCCCTGTGTATCCCGAATCCCTTGATGGTCTTCTTAGCCCTCCTTATCTGGGGCTTCTGGCCCGTGAGCATCTCGATTATCTTGGCCGCCCTCTCAAGCCTCGGGCCGCTGGTCCCCACACTACAGTTCACCACGACCTTCTCTATCTTCAGCCTCCTCATCGGGTTCTCGAGCCTTGCTACGGCAGCTTCACCCATGGCTCCTCCTCCCCCACAACCATAACGTAGTCGAGGAGGGACGTGGACTCACCTATGCTGGTGGAGAGCTTCACGGTTGGCTTGGCTGGGTATACAACATCCCTATTTATCTCGAGTATCTTTCCATGTAGGCCCTGCTTGGGTCCCTTGATGAGCAGCCCGTATCTCCCCTCCTCGAGCCTGAGGTATCCGAGTATGGTCTGGCTGGGAACAGCTATCTTGACCGTGTCCTTGGTCCTGTAGCTCATGACCTCCTCGCTGAGCTCCTTGAACCTTATGTTCCTGCCGTCGTGGAGGGTGATTTGGAGGTGGCCTCCCTTGACATGCATCTTCCTGACAATCTTCCCGAGCTTGAACCCTGACTCCTCCTCATCTATCTCTATCAGCCTGAGACCCTTACGGTAGACGGGCAGAACCCTGTAGTTCTCTCCTGTCTCGGGTATCGAGACCACGTCCATCAAGCCCACGGGGAACTTGTGGTCCTTTATTGGGCGGCCGTCCACCCATATCTTCCCCATCTTGATTATCTTCCTAGCCTCCTCAGCCCTCTCGGCATAGCCGAGGTAGTCCCTGACTATGAGGAGGAGGGGTATGCACTGGCT
>JAHSRM010000020.1 GCA_021650775.1 Candidatus Benthortus lauensis | reverse complement strand
AGATGTGTATAAGAGACAGCTCTCAGCCCGTAGAACCATAAGCTCCTCGAAGAAGAGCCTCCTCCTAGCCGCAACCCCCACACGGAACCCAAGGCCACGTGCCTCGGAAACCACCCTATCCAAGCCCTCGGTCAGGGACGAGGCCACAACTATAATCACGCCCCCACGCCTAAGCCGCCTCGAGGCCTCCGTGAAGAGCCTGGCGAGAAACCTCCACCCACCCTCTATCGCCCTGTCCCCAAGCCCCTCAGGCTCAAGATACGGGGGGTTCGAGACCACTAGGTCGAAGACGGGGCCCTCCCTAAACGCCGAGAACCCGTCGGAGCATACCACGTGGCATCTACCCCACTCACCCGACCTCGCCAGCCGCTCCCTCGTAGCCTCAGCAGAACCCCAGTCGATATCCACCGCCACCAGCTCGTCTAGATGGCTGAGAAGCTCATATGACACTATCCCTGTCCCGGAGCCTATCTCCACACCCCTACCCATCCTCCCAAGGGTCTTCACGTAGTCTAGGAGGAGCCACGTGTCCTCGGAGGGCTGGTAGGTCATGGGTAGAGTCTCGCAGGCGTCCGTGGGAAGAGGGCTGCATGCCTGATGTGGGGGAGCTTGAGGAGCCACCAGATAGTCCTCTCAATCCCTAGGCCGAAGCCGCTGTGGGGAACCGAGCCATACTTCCTCAGGTCGAGATACCATTCATAGTCCTTGGGGTCGAGGCCCTCCTCCTCGATACGCTTCAGGAGCTGGTGATAGTCATGTATCCTCTGGCCTCCCCCCACTATCTCACCATAGCCCCCGGGTGCGAGCAGGTCCGTGTTCCTGCAGACCGATGGGTCCTCTGGGTCGAGCATGTGGTAGAACGCCTTGGCCTCCTTCGGGTAATGGGTTACGAAGAAGGGTTTCTCGAACTCCTTGGAGAGAACCCGCTCCTCATCCGCTCCGAAGTCGTCGCCCCAGCTAACCTCCACACCCTTGTTGCTGAGTATCTGGAGTGCCTCCGAATACTTTATCCTAGGGTATGGGGGCTCGGCCATGGAGGGGTCTAGCTCCACTCCGAGGACCCTAAGCTCCCTCTGGCAGCCCTCGTGAACCCCCCTAACCATGGCGTGCACCAGGTTCTCCACCACCTCCATCAGGTCCTCGAGCTCGGCGTAGGCCATCTCGGCCTCGAGGTGCCAGAACTCTGTTAGATGCCTCCTCGTCCTGCTCATCTCGGCCCTGAAGCTTGGCTGGAGACTATACACCTTCTCGAGGCTATAGATGGCTGCCTCCTGGTAGAACTGGACGCTCTGGGTCAGGTATGCTGTCTTCCCGAAGTAGTCTAGCTTGAAGAGGGTTGCCCCGCCCTCCACCGCAGCCGTGATGAAGGTTGGGCAGTGTATCTCGGTGAAGCCCTGCTCCCTCAGCCACCTCCTAGCCGACTCAACGAGCCTTGCCCTAACCCTCATGATGGCGGTTACCTTGGGGCTGCGGAGATGGAGGTGCCTGTGGTCGAAGAGGAACCTGACCCCCACACCCTTCCTAATCGGGAACTCGTCGAGGGAGTCGCCGACCACCTCGAGGCTCCTACACTGTAGCTCAACCCCTCCAGGCGCCCTTGGGTCCTTCCTCACCACGCCCCTAACCTTCACGGCAGCCTCCCTCCCAACCTCCCTGGCCCTCTCGAAGCTCTCGTCATCCACGACACCCCTCTTAACAGCAACCTGAAGGACGCCTGTCGAGTCCCTCAAGTCTATGAAGACCAGGCCGCCGTGAACCCTCCTGGACCTAACCCATCCTAGAAGCTCCACCTCGGAGCCCTCGCCCATCCCTAGGACATCCTCGACGAAGACCTTCTTCATCAAGACCCCAAGCTACCCCGGATGGAAGGATGGGGGAGGTCTTAAATTTGTATCTACATCACGGGGCAGCCGTCGGGAACCTCTTTCTCAGGCTTGAGGGGTGCCACCTCGTCCTCGCTTGGAGCCGCAGCAAGAATCATGCACTCGGAGACAACGCCCCTAAGCTTCTTCGGCTTCAGGTTGAAGAGGAAGGCATACTGCTTGCCGACGAAGTAATCCGGCTCGTAGATATGGCCAAGACCAGCCACCGCCTGCTTCCTCACGCCGCCGAAGTCCACCACCATCCTAATCAGCCTATCAGTTCCCTCAACCCTCTCAGCCGAGACAATCCTCCCAATTCTGATGTCAAGACGCCTAAACTCCGAGATATCCACGAGGCTCACACTCAACCACCAACATGAAGGGGAGACCCATCCAACTATTATTGCTTTACCTCGATGGAAAGATGTCAGAAACCTTGATGCGTAATTTTACCCGAAAATTTTTATACAACTAAACGCAGCTTAAAAGTGCTGGTGATGAAGTGTATGGCACGTAAGAAGACGACCAAGAGGAAGACGGCGAAGAAGAAGACGACGAAGAGGAAGACCACAAAGAAGAAGACAGCTAGGAAGAAGAAGGCTGCCAAGAAGAAGACTACCAGGAAGAAGAAGGCCGCTAAGAAGAAGACCACTAGGAAGAGGAAGACGAAGGCGAGGGCGAGGAAGGCCAAGGCTAAGGCCAAGCCTGCACCCGAGGTCGCTCCCGCACCTGCCGAGGAGGAGGTCTCACCCACAATCTAGGATTTCCTGGAGCCACGGGGAAACTCCAAACATTATTTTTCTTTAATACTCGGGGTAGGATAGATAGTCTTCCTGCTCCCCGGCCTCCCCCCTCCTTATCCTTACCTGGGATAGGGTTGCGGCTAATGCTGCTGCGGTGGGCGGTATTATCAGGGTTGAGAGTAGGTCCATGGGGCGGTTGATGAGTAGGTCTGAGGCCATGGCGTCTAGGCTTCGGAGCCAGAGGTCTGTGTCCATCCAGCTGGGGGCCGCTAGGAAGGCTGCCGCAATCCAGGTCAGGATTATTATGGAGGCGGAGGCGAACATGGTCTTAGCGCTCTTACCTATATCGCCTAGGAGGAACCCGACCGAGAAGGCTGAGACGAGCCAGATGATTATCGGTAGGACGCCGTATCCCTGCTCTCCACCCACGGCCTCGGCACCAGCTATGCTTGAGAGGGGCGTGAGGAGAGGTGTGTATGCGGCCATGAGGACCCTCAGGAGGTTCAGCTGGGTCTCCTGGTATAGCTGGACGCTGGGCTGGAAGAGGAGTATGCTCATCAACGTGATTAGCCCTAGCCCCAAGGCCAGCCCTGCCCCAAATCCCTTCATCGGCCAAACCCCTAAGCGGGGGAGTGGATAAGGATTTCCGGGACCCTAGGCTCCACTATTATCCTCGCACTCCCTTGATAGGACGCTGGGATGATGGCTCAAGGTCTATATCCAGGGTCTCTCCAAGGCTGAGGTGGGTGGGCTGGAGATGGCTTGGCTCACCGGCTTCGTGGTCTCGGAGAGGTATAAGGAGAGTGGGAAGAACAAGGCTCCGAGAGACTACATACTCTCATTCCCGGGGATAGGCGACAAGGAGTCCGCAAAACTGCTAATCGGGAGCCTGGTCGAGTATAGGGATGGAGGCCTCAGAATCAGGGGAAGGGTCGTGGCCGCACATGGAATGAAGGGCGAGGTCAGGGCCAGGTTCAGGAAGGGTCTACCGGGTCTAAGCGGCTCAGGCAGGGTGTATCTTATGCTGAGGCCCGAGGTGGCTGAGAGGCTTAGGCAAGCGACTTCCTCTCAAACTGCCTGAGGTAAAGCTCCCTAATCCTATCTATCGTGTCGGCCTCCTCAGGCCTCTTATCATCCCTGAACCTGACTATCCTGGCGAACCTAAGGGCATACCCGGACCTATACTTGGGGCTCCTCTGAATCTCGTTGAAGGCCACCTCCACGACTATCTGGGGCTTGACCCTGACCGTGTAGCCGTCGTCGGAGAGCTTGAGGGAGAGAAGCCTCTTAGTGATTACCTCGAACTCCTCGTCCGTCAGGCCCTTGAAGGTCTTCCCAACCACCTCGAACCCGCCTGTCTCGGGGTTATACGCAGCGAGATGATAGTTGCTCAGCCAACCCGTCCTCCTACCATGACCCCAGTCCGCCGCAACTATCACGAGGTCCAGGGTCTCGGCCGGCTTTATCTTGAGCCAGAGCTTCTCCCTCCTCCCAGGCCTGTAGGGTGAGTCAAGCCTCTTAGCCATGAGGCCCTCATGCCCCTCCTCCAGAGCCTTTCTCAGGAACTCCTCCGCCTCCCCAGGCTCGGATGCTATGATTCTGGGTGTCAGTAAATCCTCGTCCACCACCCCGGCCATAATCTCCCACCTCCTCGAATACTCCTCGTCAAGGAGGTCTCTTCCATCGAGGTATAGTATGTCGAATAGCCTTAGCTTGAGGGGTATCTTCTTCGAGACCTCCTCAACGTCATGGACCCTCCTAAACCTCTTCAAGAGCTCCTGGAATGGTAGGGGCCTCCCATCAACTCCTATGGCAACCGCCTCTCCGTCGAGCACGGCCTCACGGGCCGAGACCCCCTCCCTAACCTGCCCAACTATGTCTGGAACGCTCCCGGTAATCTCGCTGAGCCTCCTGGAGAAGACCCTTACCTCTCCTCCCCTTACATGTATATGGACCCTCGCTCCATCATACTTGTATTCGAACGCCGCCTCGCCGCCCATCTCCCTTAACGCCTCCTCCACGCTCTCGCATGACTCGGCCAGCATGGGCTTTATTGGGCGGAAGACCTGGAGCCTGACCTCGTCTACGGCCTCCCCTCCCCTCGCCCTAACTCTCATAGCCAGCTCCGAGACATCACCGAGGAGCATGTCTGCCCTCTGAACCTTCTCTAAAGGCCTCTCGGCAAGCTCCGACAAGGCCTCGAGGAGGACGCCCTCATTGACTCCATGCTGCATCTCGCCTATCACCATCCTGGTGAACCACTTCTTCTCGAGGGCCGTCATCCGTGATATGAGTGAGGAGAGTATGAGCTTCTTCCTCTCCCTCGAGCCCTTACCCTTGATGCCGGCCATCCTCCTGAAGGCCTCCGCAACCTCGAGTATGGTTGGGGGGCTCCCTGCCTCCAGGGTCTGCTGACCCCTGTTCTCCAAGACCTCATCCAGGGTGGCCCAGCTAATCTCGAGCCTCTCCTCCAACCCCTCGGGCAGGGTCCTCCCAATCAGGAATAGGGCTGCATGCCCAGCCTCCTCGGGGCTAAGCCTCCTGAGGAACCGGACTATCGCCGCCACCTTGTCCTTCCTTCCGCTGAGCCTCGAGAGCTCCTCACAGACCTCGGCGAGCTCCCTATAGGATGTCATCACTCTACCTTTACGGAGACTCCCCTGGCGCTACTTATGGGGGCCTTGACCACCAGGACGCCGTCCCTGTAGGTAGCCTTTGCCTCGTCTGCCTCGACCCTCCTCGGCAACGTGAGCGTCCTCCGGTATCCCTTGACGTTCTTGAACCATGGATGCCTGGGTGCCTGAGCTATCACCTCATCCGAGAGCTTTGCCTCAACCTCCACCTCACCCTCCCTCACGGTCAGCCTAATACCATCCTTGGATGCTCCGGGAAGCTCGAAGACCGCAACCACGGAGTCGCCATCCACGTAGGCGTGGGCCAGGGGCCTCCTGTAGCCGTCGGGGCCTATGTAGGGTGCATGCCTAATCGGTGAGAGAGCAGACTCGATGAGGGCTGCCAAGTCTTCGGAGAACTCCCTGACCGCCCTCTCCAGGTCCCTCCTCCACATCAAGAAACCTATTTCACGGCGGAATAATAACGATTCCCGAGCATTAGGACAATTCTTTATATTAGCCTACGACAGGATAGACGGGCTTCCCAGGGGAAAGGGGGAGGTTAGCGTATTGAGGTGCGAGGTCTGCGGCGAGGAGGTTCTTATGCCCTTCAAGTGCCGATACTGTGGAGGATACTACTGCGTCGAGCATAGGCTCCCGGAGAAGCATAACTGTCCAGGCCTCTTTGCAGCGGCCTCACCATACGAGAAGGAGCTGAAGGAGGCGAGGGCTGCGGCGAGACGTGAGGAGGAGTCCGTGTCCATGCCCAGCGTCTCGGAGGGCGGCGAATCCCTCCACCTATTGGCTGGAACCGCACTAGTCGTCCTGGCAGGCCTCTCCCTGATAGGCTACCGCCTAACCCTCCCTCCCTGGGTTACAGCGACACTCCTCGGGGGATTCGCAGCCTCATTCCTCGTCCACGAGCTCGCCCACAGGATGACCGCTAGGAGGTATGGGGTTCCTGCGAGGTTCAGGATAGACCCTATGGGAGCCCTCCTAACCCTCCTCACCTCCATACCCTTCATCCCAATCAAGATAATAGCGCCTGGAGCGGTGGTCATATCAGGGTTCATGACTCCGTCCATGATTGGGTGGACCGCCCTCTGGGGCCCCCTAACCAACATAATCCTCTCCATAGGGTTCCTGAACCTCTACTACCTAACCCTAAGCTCACCCATATTCTACCTACCCTTCATCTTCAGGGTCCTGGCCTCGATAAACGCCCTCCTAGCATTCTTCAACCTCATCCCCTTCGGCCCCCTCGACGGCAGGAAGGTGATGGCCTGGAGCCTCTGGAGATGGGCTGTCGCCATGGCCGTAAGCCTCTTCCTACTAATACTCACCAGGATAATCTAATCTTATGAGGTGGCTTGACAGAGGATTAAGCCATGAGGATAGAGGTTGAGAGGAAGAGCTTGGAGGATGTTGAGGGAACCTTGGTAATCCCGTTCCATATTGAGGGCGGGAGACCCCAGCCCTCGGCCACCCTCCCCCCACAGCTCCACGAGTCCCTGAAACCCCTACTCGGAGCGGAGTTCAACGCCAAGCTGGAGGAGACATACGCATACCCGATAAGATGGGGCAGGCTGAGCAGAGTCATCCTCACAGGTGTAGGTGAACGGGGTGAGGAGCTCCTACCCGACAGGGTTAGAAGAGCATATGGGAAGGCTGTTCAGGTGGCAGGCCAGCTAGGGTTAAGGGAGGTCTCCGCCATCCTCCCAACCCTTCTCCTAAGGGAGGACGTGGCTCAGACGGTAGCCGAGGGAATACTCCTCGCATCCTACAGGTATGAGAGATACAAGTCCGAGGATGAGAAGCGGGTGGAGAGGGTCTCCATAATCTCTGGGGAAGACCTTGAGGAGGAGGTCGAGAGGGCTAGGAAGATATGTATGGGCGTCTGGGCCGCAAGGGACATAGCCAACACGCCTCCAAGCGACTGCACACCCGACAAGTTCGAGGAGATGGTGAGGGCGGAGATTCGGGGGCTACCCATAGTCATGCGTGTATTCGGGGTCAGGGAGCTGGAGAAGATGGGTATGGGTGGGATACTGGCGGTCGGGAGGGGAAGCAGCAGCGAGCCCAGGCTCATAGTCCTCGAATACGGGGAAGGAAGCCAGAGACCATACGTAGTCGTGGGGAAGGCCGTAACATTCGACTCAGGCGGACTCTCACTCAAGCCTGCCGAGAAGATGGAGGAGATGAAGTTCGATAAGTCTGGGGGCGCTGCCGTGGTTGGGATACTCAAGGCCGCCGCCCTGCTCAAGCTCCCCGCAAGAATAGTAGGCCTGATACCTGTCGTGGAGAATATGCCTAGTGGGAGCGCCTATAAGCCTGGAGACGTGATTAGGTTTAGGAATGGGAAGACGGCCGAGATAATCAACACCGACGCCGAAGGCAGGCTCATACTAGCAGACGCACTCGCCTACGGCTCCGAGATGAACCCCAAGGCCATGATAGACCTGGCAACCCTGACGGGAGCATGCGTCATAGCCCTAGGAACCCACGCCTCAGGCCTGTTCACAAACAATCAGGAGCTTGCGGAGAAGCTCAAGGAGTCTGGCGAGAGGACGGGCGAGAGGGTCTGGCAGCTACCCCTCTGGAAACCATACTACGAGCAGCTAAAAAGCGAGGTAGCCGACATGAAGAACGTGGGAGGAAGACCTGGAGGAGCAATAACGGCCGCAGCATTCCTAAGCAACTTCGTGGCCGAAAACATACCCTGGGCCCACCTAGACATAGCTGGAACCGCATGGACCCAGGAGACGAGCGAGCAGAAGAGCATCAACCCGAAGGGTGCGACAGGCGTGGGCGTTAGGCTAATCATAGACTTCCTCCTCAGAGAACTCTCCTCAAATTAACCCGCATCAAGGTGCATGGAGCTTGAGGACCGTGGTAATCGGCGGAGGACTGGTAGGACTCTTCACTGCCTACTATCTAATAGAGAGGGGCGTGGATGTCGTGGTGATAGATTCGGGGAGACCCACCTCGGCCAGCAGCGCAGGCCTAATCTCGCCCACATTCTCCCATAGACTCCTCCACAGATTAAGGGAGATGATATCCATGATGATGAGGTTCTCGAAGGTCGTGAAGGTGAGTATAAGAGGCCTGATATCGAATCCCTCCTGGTTCCTACGATTATTGAGCGCAAGGCCCAAGGGGGTCGAGGAGTTCGTTAAGCTCGGAGACCTGAGCCTAAACCTTTACGAGGAGTTCTTCCGCAGGGAGGAGGTGGACGTAGACCTTCACAGGGGCATAGCTGGTTTCTACTGGTCGGGTGAGGAGGCTGAGAAGGAGGCCAGGGAGCTGGGAGGCAGGCTGATAGAAAGGGATGAGTGCATGGACATGGGATTCCGGAACGTGGAGGCAGGCGTAATCTTCCCCAGAGACCTATCAATCAACCCGGAGAAACTCCTAACAAGCCTAAGGAAAATTATCGAGGAGCGTGGAGGCGTCATGATTCATGGGCAAGCCTCAATCCACGTGAAGGACGGCGCCCCAAGAGTATCGGTAAATGGGAGGGAGATAAACGCCGAGAAATACGTCGCCGCAGCAGGCTCATGGACTCCAAAGCTCCTCAAACACATAGGATTAAAGATTCCATTAATCCCTGCCAGGGGGATCTCAATACTATACGATGTAGGTGGGGCGGATATAGTCGGCGTGCCCGGGTTCCTGGAGGACCTTGGAGTCGGGCTGGTTCAACATAACCCCAACACCTTCAGGGTAACAGGCTTCTTCGAGTTGGCGGAGTTCTCGGAGCGGCCTCACATGGGCAGGGTCACGTGGCTGGAGGAGACGGCTAAAGCCCATCTGGTTAATGGTGCGAGGCTTGGGGAAGGAAGGGTCAGGGTTGGCTTCAGGCCATGCACACCCGACATGATGCCCATAATAGGCGAGACGCCTGACGTCAGAGACCTGCTCATAGCCTCGGGGCACTGTAGGCTCGGCATAACCATGGCCCCCGGGACAGGTATGATTGTTGGTAGGATTATAGCGGGCAGTAGCCCTGGCATAGACTTGAGGCCATTCTCTCCAGCCAGGTTCCTCTAGGACTCAACGTCCGCTAAGAATCTTCTAGTCCATGTCCCGGCCTCTCCCTCCACCCCCTCAACCTCCTCGACCCTAACATCCCTGCCCAGGGCCTGGCTCAGAAGACCCTTAATGAAGCCCAGGTGGAATGCGCATTTATAGAGCCTGCCGACCTCGGGGAGCTGACCGCATATCACGCAGTTCCTTATGGTTATCCTGAGGGGCTTCCTGGACTCGACCACAAACTCCCCTATCTTAAGCTCCCTCCACATATCCGAGACCTTGCTGAGAAGAGTGTCCAGCCCTTCCTCCCCCAGCCGCTCCGCAGCCCTCCTACCAAACCTCTCACCTAGAAGCTCAAGTATCTCCCTAGAGCTAATCCCGAGACGGCTCTGTAAAGGCGTTATCGCCGGTGCGAAAAAGCTTGACAGCGACAGCACATCCCTCCAAAACCTATCATACATATCAGACGACACGTTATACCACTGTAATAATACGTCTCGGCTGGATTTAAGCCTGAAGGATAAATAGAGTGCTGAACTCGCTCTAGGAGTGATGGTGGATTGTCGGATGAGGTTGCCAGTCTTGTCTGCAATGTCTGTGGGGCGGAGCTAAAAGCCACCCCTGAGACTCTGGTTAAGGTATGCGACTACTGTGGCGCACTAAACATTGTGAGCGGCGTCCTGGAGCGTGAAGACATCTCCGTTGTGCCGAGTGTTGGGGAGGAAGTTGTTCTACGGAAGTTCTGGGAGAGGGTTAGGGGGGACTCGGATTTACGTGGCATAGCAGATAAGCTTAAGGTAGTCTCGGTTGAGGGGAGGTTCATACCCTTCTGGCTCTCGAGATGTAAGGTGCGGGGTGAGGTAATATACACCGTCAAGGAGTATAGTGGAAACAAGGTTAGGGTTGTTAGGAAGAAAGCAAGGTTCCTGAAGTCCATAAATGTGAAGATTGTGGGCAGGAGGCAGGTTGCTCACGTAGGCTTGGATGAATTGGCGTCCAGATACCTGGCTACAAGACCCAAGGCATCACCCCTCTCGAAACTGGATGAGGATTGGTGGAGAGGTAATCGGCTGAAGATTCTCAGCATGGAGTTCGATAGACTCGAGGCGGAGAAGATAATAATGGAGGACTCAATAGACCATGTTAGGGGTATCTGGGAGAGGAGGGTGGACAGAATAGAGTTCTTTGCCGCCGACGTAGTTGAGATGGAGAAGCCTAAGCTCATCCTACTCCCCCTATGGGAGATTATCTACGAGTTCAGGGGAAGCCTATACTTCGCCTACCATGAGGGATGGAGCGGCAGACCCATACTCTTCGCAGAGCCTATGATTACTAGGAGGAGGATGATGTATCTGGGTGGAATGATACTCTCGGTTTTGGGAGGAGCGGGAATAGGGGCGGTAATCTCGCTTATTATGGAGCCTGGGGAATCGGGGGACCTGCTGGGGCCGATTCTACTGGGGTTGGCTGTGCTAGGAATCCTCGGATACAAGTCTGCGAAGGGGTTTGTGTCGGATGTGAGGGTTGAAAGGCAATGAGGGTGGAGTGTCCTAGCTGCGGAGCATCATTCACTGTCCCCTCCACAGCAAAGACCGTAACCTGCCCATACTGCGGCCTAATCTTCGGAGAACGGGGCCAAGAAGACCACTACTACTTCCCCGTGATGGGTGAGGAGCCATACAGCATACTACTGAATTTCCTTAGGCGTCAGTTCGGCGCCCCATCGGATATAGCGTCATCCTCAACACTGACTAGACGAGACCTACACTACGTCCCCGTATACTTCTTCTATCTCTATGGTGTCGCTGAGGCTGGCTGCGGGAGGGATAGGGTGACCAGGGCCGAGGAGGGGGTCTACCGTGGAGTCGTCGCCTCAAGCATGTTTGAGGAGCTTCTACGAGACTACCCCTTCCCAATACGGGGAAAACGCTTCTTCAGGAGCGACATCATGAGCATGGGAGTGTATCACGAGCCCGAGTTCGGTGGTGAGGAGGCATACAAGAAGGCTGACTCCCTCCTAAACCATCTGATAATGACGGAGCTTAGGAAACAGTGTAGGAGGCCGAGGAACGTTAGGTGGAGGGAGCGTAAAATCGAGTATAGGGGGCTTGTCCACTACCCCATATACCATGTCGAGTATCTCTACCATGGCCAGCGATACTCCGCATACATAGATGGGTCGGATGGGAAGGTCATAGTGGCCGAGCATCCCATCAAGCTTGGGACAAGGGCTATACAGCTTGCGGTGAGCGGGGGACTGATAGCCGCAGCCCTCATCCTCGGAATCCCGTTATCCTACCTAGCTGGCTCACCGCTCCCCACCGTGTTCTCCCTCGCAGCCGCCTCGGCCTCCTCCGCACCGCTCCTCAAAAGAACCGTGTCACTGAAGATTAAGGCTTCGGAGCTGAAGACGATTAAGGGTGAGTCCGAGTCATTTACCTCCTACCTGAGGAAGCTTCCCATATAGAAAGGTTTATCATGTATATCCCCCAACCTTACCTGATGCCGGGCTACGGAGTAGGTGCTTTGGCGTCCATCGTGGTCTCTCTGGCTGCGGCCCTGATAACCTACGGAGGAGGGCTGATACCCTTCGACCCATTGAATCTCCCTGCATGGCTCCTCGGCCCACTCGGAGCCTACACAATAGCTTACTCATTCGTATCCGAGCATGACCCAGCCTACTACTTCATCTGGGGAGTAATCCTCCTAGGCCTCGCATCAATCTCGGCCTTCTACTGGGCGGTTAACCCAGCAATATTAATAGGAGTGATTCTTCTGGTAGCCGTGGCCGTGGGCCTGGCATCCTATAGGAGGGGTAGGAGGTGAGTTATGAGGATAAGATACGTGGAGAGATGGGCTTGATGGAGAAGATAATGAGATACATCCCGGGATACCGGGGCTATAAGGAGAAGGAGATACGGAGAGAGAGTGATAGGCTAATCCGCATGGAGTCGGCTCTAAGGCTCCAGAAGGCCAAGGACGCCGTGAGAAGCTGCCTAACAAACCCCTACGTTCTCCAGAGCCTTAGAGGGGAAGACATATGGAGGGTTGAGACCCTAACCTCAAGGCTTGACAGGGTGACGGCGAGGATAGAGAAGGCCGTGGCAGGATACGCCGGAATGTTCGACTCGGTAAAGGTGAGGGAGGACAAGCTTGACAAGATACTTGAACATGACTTGAAGCTCATAGAGGGGGCTGAACGGGTTAGGATGATGGCGGAGAGGATGGCGTCGGAGAAGGCTGGAGGGGAAGAGTGGAGAAAGATTATAGAAGACATGCTGGGAGAGATTCAGAGGCTGGAGAGCCTGGTGGACCAGAGAACAGAGATACTCAGGGGGCTGGCACCCTAACCCGGAACACTTAAAAGCAATCTAAGCTGGGACGATGTGAGCAAACATGCCTAAGGTTATTGAATGGGTTGGGGCATCAGAGAGAGACATCGTATGGAGGTATCCGGTGGAGGAGATTACGTGGGGAGATAACCTAATAGTTCATGAGTATGAGGCTGCGGTCTTCTTCAGGGACGGTAAAGCCTACGACGTGTTCAGAGCCGGGAGACACGTCCTAACAACTGCGAACCTCCCCCTGCTAACAAAAGTCCTCTCAAGAATAGCCGGGTTCGATAAATCCCCCTTCACGGCCACCATAATCTTCGTAAGCCTAAAACAATTTCAAGGTAGATTTGGAGCCCGGGGGCAGACGAGGGAGCTGGCCCCCCTAAAGTTTCATGGAAGCTTCTGGTTCAGGGTCGAGGACCCCAACCTATTCGTGAATGAGGTTGTGGGCGGACAAGGAATATACACTACCGAGAAGCTCCAGGAGTTCCTCAGGGGATACTTTAATGAGAGGCTCATAGACACCCTAAGCCAATACTCGCTTGTGGATGTGTATGGGAAGCTTGACGAGACGAGCTTCCTGGCCAAGAACGTCCTCTACGAGGCCTTCAAGAGGATTGGGCTGGAGCTAATAGACGTGAAGTTTGAGGGAATCGACACGACCCCCGAGTGGCGTGATAGAATCTTCTTCCTAAGAACGGGCGTGAAGGCCGACGAAGTCCTCAGGATGCAGACCGTCCAGAAGGCCGCTGAAAGCCTCTCCAAGAGCGAGGGAGCCGCAGTTGGGGCGGGAATAGCTATAATACCCCCTCTCTTTCAACCCTCTGCCCAGCAGCCCCAGCCACAGATACTCTGCCCAAAATGCGGGCACCAAAACCCCCAGGGAGCGAGGTTCTGCAACAATTGCGGCTCACCGTTACAGCGAACCGAGGGGCCGAGGTGCCCGAAATGCGGCTCGGTCAATCCGCCTGGGGCGAAGTTCTGCTCAAGTTGTGGAGCCCCGTTACAGCAGTCTCTAAGGTGTCCTAAGTGTGGCTCGGAGGCTCCGAGTGGAGCGAAGTTCTGCCCCAACTGTGGTGCGAGTCTTACCTAACCTTGCCTCCTCATCCACGAGCCCATCATCTCATACCTGTATCTGGAGACCTCCCTGTCCACCGAGAATATCTTGTTAAGCAGTATTATGTCCGAGGCCACGTAGAGGTCCTCCTCCTCAGGCTCCATACCAACTGAGTGAAGCCTCCTCTCAACCCTTATCACACCCCTCTCCTCCAAGAGTTTAACCGCCTCGGGAAGCCTTGCCTGAATCTCCCCAATCTCCTCCAATCCAGCATCCCTCATACTCCAAATCCCCATCAAGACATCCCTGACATCCCTCTCCCACCCGGAACCATAGAGGATAACCAGGGCTCTCAGGAGGTCTAGGGCTGCGAGGGAGAGGGGGTCTGTTGGCCTCTTCTCCACGAGCTCTTTCACGAATCCCTCCCACTCGGGCAAATACGCCGCACCTCAACCCCTACCCCCATCTAATAGGATAAATCTCTTCTCTCAAGGTTTCTAATCGCAAGCTCCACGACCTCCTCCGGAGTCTTGTTGAGAATCCTCGACCTCTCCTCTATCATCCTCACAATATCTCCCCTAAGAACAAGTATCCCCCTATCGGGCTTCGCATAGTTGAGGATTATCTCGGAGACTGGCCGTAGGTTTTGGGGGTTGAGGCCCACTCCATCGAAGACCTCTACGCCGTATCCCTCCAAGTTCTCCTTAACTTCCCCTGGAGTTTTCTCCCTCGTTATGAGCATCATCTTACGTGGCTTATAGACGTCCATGTAGCTCTTAACCAGCTCGGGCTCCCTAAGCCTCACCTTCTTGCTGGGCTTCCGCTCAAGGGTCTCGGGCCTCGAGGCTCCCAGCTCCCTGCCCAACCCCCTCCACAGCCCCTCAAGCCACATCCACCTCCACTCCTCTGCCGAGAGGGGCCTGTCATCCGCCTTAAGCTCCCTAACCCTCCTATACCAGTCCCCAAGCTCCTTACACTCAATTATGATGTCGGGTCTCCTGATAGGCGGGTCTCTATGAGGCTCCAGTATATTCATTACCTTCCCGCCGTAAACGAGTATGTCGGGGCGCATGGCCTTGTAGAGTCCCCAAGTCTTCCTCAGGTCCTCGGTGTCCTCCCATCCAACCGGCCTCGGAGCCTCCAAGAAGAAGCTTAGCACCCCTCTCCTAGACTGTATTATTGCGTTGGGTGGGATGAGGTGGATTCTCTGCTTCCCGCTTCTGTCAAGTCCGACGAACCCGTGCTCCGGGTAGATTAGGGAGCCTCCTTCACCCACCTGGCCGAGAAGTGTGAGGAAAACCCATGACTGATAGAGGTTCCTCATATTGGTTTGGAGGGATGTCTGGATGGCCTGCCTCGCCTTCCTCTCAAACCCCTTTACGCTCAGCTTCCTTCTCGCCAAGTCCATCGCATATATGAACAGCTTCTTCCTTAGGTGGGCTGAGGGGTCCGCCACAAAGCTCCTAAACTCGTGTGGAAAGAATACACCCTCAACGTTCAGGCTCCTCCTCAACTCGCTCAACGAGAACTCGAGACACTCTATCCACTCGAAGACCTGCTTAAGCTCGTCCCCAACCATCTCAGAGACAAACGCGGCCCTAAGCTCCTCCAGCTTCCCCGCAACCCATTCAGAGGAACCCCTACTAATCCTCCTAAAGCTGGGAAACCTCCTCCTAATCTCCCTATAGATTTCCTTCCACCCACTCATCCAACCCTTAACAAATCCAAGGGTTAATTAAATCCCTTAACCAAAATATGCAGCGTGCCTCACAAGACTGTATCGGATGTCAGGATAGCTTATGATGATAGGGGTGAGGGGCTCCCCATAGTCTTCATACACGGGTTCCCCCTCTCCAGGCAAATGTGGCGGCATCAGCTTGAAGCCCTCTCAGAGAGATGGCGGACAATAGCGTTGGACCTGCCCGGGTTCAGGGAATCGAGCAAGCCTAAGGAATACTCGATAAAATCGCTCGCCAAGTATGTGGTTGACTTTATGGAGAAGATAGACGCTAGACCCGCCATAATTGCAGGCCACTCGATGGGCGGATACATCTTGTTCGAGATTGTGAGGCGTTTCCCGGGCTCGGTGCTCAGCATGATTCTCGTGAATACTAGGGCGGAGGCCGACACCGAGGAGGCTAGGGAGAGGAGGATGAGGGCGATAAAGAGGATAAGGGACGAGGGGAAGGAGGCGTTCCTCAGGGAGTTCCTCCCCCAGCTGCTGGCCCCTAAGAATAGGGGGAAGCTATTAGGCGAGCTCGAGGAGATTTGCATGGGTGTCTCGGAGGAGGTCCTCGTAGAGACCCTCAAGGCCCTGGCCGAGAGACCCGACAACACCGACCTCCTACCCAAGATAAAGGCCCCAGCACTCATAGTAGCAGGCAAGGAAGACCCCCTGGTTCCCCCGGAGTCATCCCTAACCATGGCCAGAATGATTCCAAAATCAGCTCTAGCGGTCCTAAGCAACACCGGGCATCTCAGCCCCCTCGAGGCGCCGGAAAAATTCAACGAGGCGGTCAGTAGGTTTATCATGAGCTTGGAGAGTGGGTAGAGGGGGCGGATGATCGGGAATCAGTCCTCTGACACCCTTAATGGAGATTATGGGACAGGGAGACGCCCCCGGGAAACCTGATGGCATATAGACTCTAGGAAACCCTTTTTTACTTCGTGCCGATAATCCATCCCCCGGAGATGGGTGAAGAAACCCCGGATGGAGAGGTAATCTGCCCGATGGTGGAGGCGGTAAAGCACGTCGGCTCGGCCTGGAAACTAGTCGTAATAAGCTACCTAATGAATGGGGGGAAGGGGTTCAACGAGCTCCTAAGAACCATCCCGGGACTCAACTCCAAGACGCTATCAAGAACATTAAAGCAGCTTCAGGAAGACGGGATAGTGGAGAGGAAGATAGTGAGCCTCCAACCCTTCTCGGTAAAATACATACTAACAGAGAAAGGAAAGGCCCTGGAACCCGTAATCTCATCCCTAAAAGACTGGAGCCTAAAATGGGTCGTGAATAAGAAAGACGGAGGAAAAACATGAAGACCAGCAGAAAACTCGTATACCTAACAGTGCTCACAATAACACTAACCATACTAATCCCACAAGCATATGGAGAACAATACAGAATAGACATATTCGGTATGGCATACGATAAAACAACCATAACAGTAAGATACGAGGAGATAGATATCCCGTCATTAGATAAGGCGGCGAGAGACGCAGTAAAACTATGGAACACCGTGATAGATAACTTCGCAGAACTATTTGGATACGAGTATCTTGAATCACTAGACCTGGTGATTACAACGTCGTCAAACCCCGACATACACATAGTATATCAGCAGTCTCTTCAAGACGCATGTGGAAGAACCTTCATATCACATACAAGCGATGGGAGGATAACTAGGTCGCTGATAGAGATAAGTATCTCTTGTGTGGGTCAAAGTTATGATGATGCCTTAACTGTTATAGCTCATGAGATTGGGCATGCATTGGGGCTAGGCCACTCTCCCAATGAGGATGACCTAATGTATCAATACTATGTAGAGCCACGCACCCCCTCAACATTAGACCTCTATGCACTGTCAGTTGTCTATAAGTGGGTAGATGAAGGAAGCTTCTCTCCACCCAGGGCGGGAACAATAACCCTTCCCGAAACAATATCCTTCTACTACCTACCCGCCCAATCACCAACAATATACCGTGTCAGAATCTATATGGAGACAGAACTAGGGAAAACGCTGCTCGAGGAAATGCATGTTCTGGAAGGAACGACAATAACCTACACGGTTGATGATACAATAAATTATGGGAATAAGACGAGGGTGAAGTTTGACGGATGGTTTGTAAATTCTCAGAGAATTAGCTCCAATCCAACACTAAGCATCAACATAACCGGGGACACGGACATATACGCTAGATACAACCTCGAGTATCTAGTAAGAATCGACTATGGGTATACTTTGGTGGAGATATGGAAGAGGAGGGGAGAGCTTCTGAACGTAGTCGTCCCGAAGATTCACGAGTATCCAAACTTAACCAGGCTTGTCTTCCAGGGATGGGTTGGGGATTTCGAGGGTCTGGGGAGAGAGTTCCAGACCAAGGTTTACTCGCCGCTGTCCTCTAAAGTTCTATGGAGGAAGCAATACTACGTTGAGGTCGTGTCAAACTACCTCACGCTTAACTCTAGTGGATGGTATGATGCTGGAGCCAACCTCACCCTAAATCTTACTACCACCAGCATAGAGCTTAACGACGGTGAGAGTAAAGCCGAGTTCCAAGAATACGTCATCGACTTCATCCCGATGGATTATGAGGACTATGTATATCGCAGCCAGCCTCTTACCCTGCGGATAGACTCCCCCGTTAGAGTAATACTGAAGTGGAGGGTGCTTCACCACGTCGTCGTAACGTCCAGATACATTAATGAGAAACTCTTTGATGAATGGGTAGCCGAGGGCGAGCAGGTAAGAATCTCCGTTAACCCCGAGTATCAGTATCCTAATGGAACGAAGTTCGTGTTTAAACGATGGGTCGGCGACGCCTCATCCCAATCCAACACCCTCGTCTTCACGGTCAATCGCCCCCTAAGGATTCACGCCGAGTGGGATGTATTCTATTTCGTTAGTATTGAGTCGGAGTTCCCTGTTCAGGGGCAGATGGAGGGATGGGTTAAGAGGGGGAGCAGGCTTATTGTAAACGCTTCCCCGCTTCTCCGACCAGTAAGCCAGGATGTTAGAGCGGTTTTCCAGGGATGGGAGGGAAGCGTAATAACCAGCGAACCCTCCATAGTTATTGATAGTCTCCAGACACCGATGGTCCTGAAAGCCCTGTGGAAGACCCAATACAGGGTGGTTGTCAAGGCACCTGAGGAAACAGGTTTAGCAGGCTCCTATTGGGTTGATTCAGGCGGGCAATTCCTGAAGGAGGCGATAGACACCGTGTATATTGATGATAGGACGAGGCTAAGGTTTAGGGGGTGGGCTGGATGCGTGCAGGAGGGTCTGCTCTGTATGGTGGATAGTGTTTCGTCTCCGCTCACCTTGATAGCCGAGTATGTGGAGGAGAGGCTGGTTAGGGTTGAGGCGGTGGGATACGATGGAACCCCGTTAAAGAATGTTAGAATAATTCTTGAGGGGGATTCAGGGCGGGTAAGCGTTGGCTCGGGTGAGGATGTCTGGATTCCTGTTGGCGAGTGGGTTGTAGGATATGCGGAGTGGATGGGCTATGACGTTACTTCGGGAGAGTCCGTGAACGTGAATCCCGGCGACGATGTCTTAACCGTGCCTGTAAGGGTATCGAGGTCGGCTGTCAGGGTAACAGACTTCATAGGGTTCCCGGTTGAGAACGCAAGAGTCCTGGTCATGGATGATAACGGCAGGATACTCTTTAATGGAACGACCGATAGGAGAGGCGAGCTGTGGGGTATCGGGCCTCTACCACCCCTTGAACTCAAGATTAAGGCCTCATATCTATGGTTTAGTGTGGAGAGGAGGTTCAGCTTCCTCGAGCCAAGCCCAATAGCTCTCACCCTCCCCCTCTCCCTAAACCTCATCTACCTAATACTAGCCATCTCGTCGGTCATAACCGTCGTAAGCGTTTTGGCAGGCGTTAGGAGAAGGAGGGAGCCCATGGAGCCTTATCCGGAGTATCCCTTAACCC
>JAHSRM010000073.1 GCA_021650775.1 Candidatus Benthortus lauensis | reverse complement strand
GCAGACTACGAGGCCATAGCACGGAGGCTCAGGGAAGCCATAACAAGCACCAACGCACCCGCCATCCCCCAGTGGAGGCCGCCGCTAATCAACCTCCCGCCTGGAGTGGACGCAGGGCTGAGGAGGTTCTGCCGCCTCGCCGTCCTCCCACGTGGAACCGACAGGGCCGTGATAACCAAGATAACCACCCCGAGCTTCACCCAGCTGACCGAGGGACAGGCCATATCCGACTCGGCCCAGACCATGGAGAACGTTGAGATACCGACCCAGGAGTATGGTGCCGCCCAGACCATAACCGACACCGTGATGGAGTCCATGACAGGAGACCTGGTCCAAGCAGTAGAGAAATCCCTCCAGAGGGCTGCGATAAGGAACGAGGACAAGGTGATAATAGACGCCCTCGCATCGGCCACAGGCCTCGACACAATCTACGGCGGGTGGAGGGCATCCGAGGCTGAGGTGACCTCGGCCGACACCCTGACCTGGCAGCTAATCCTCGAGGCCAAGAAGAGGATTCTGGAGAAGGGGAGGGATGTTGGCGAGGGGAGGCTTGTCCTGCTAATCCACCCGAAGCAGTGGCTCGACCTAATGAACGACATAGGCGCCAACCTCATAGCCGCCGGGGACCGTGCCTTCGTGGAGAGCGGCGAGGTAGTCAGGATATTCGGGGTAGACGTAGTCGTGTCGGACCAGCTTCCGACGGGGACGGGGAACAACGTCACGACCTATCACGGCTTCCTCTTCGTCAAGGAGGAGGCTCTCGGACTCGCCGTCTCAAGGGACCTCAGGGTTGAGCTGGACAGGGACATAAACATGAGGGCCACCAACATAGTCGCAACCCACAGGGTTGGAGCAAAGATAATCGACCCAGACTCGGCCGTCAAGATAGTTACCGCATAAATTCCACCCAATTTTTCCCCCAAACATGACCTATACGAATATCGGGAAAATCAAGGCATGGCTCAGGATACCTGACCTCGACACAACATATGACTCCGAGCTCTCCGAGATTCTCGACTCCGTGGACCGTGAGATTGACATGGTTCTCGGGAGGTTTACGCAGGTTCCCGTGGTGGATGCCGAGGTCAGGGAGGCCCTCTCCGACATAGAGGCTCAGTGGGCTGCAGGGGTCTTCAGGGCGAGGAGGGAGGCAGTGGAGAGGGAGCATCCATGGGTCTCCGAGGCCAAGGCAAGGCTCCTCGACCTAATCAAGGCAAGATACATGACGAGCTTCGAGGCAGCATAGTTTCGGGAACCCCTCCCCCATAACTTATTTCCAGGCAACGTGAAGATATGGGGCGTGAAGGAGAACTGCCGTGGCCTATGCGAGTATCTACCCCACCTGAAGAGCCCCCGATACTTCTCAAGGAACGAGAGATACAACTACTGTAACGCATGTGGGAAGGCTTTCCCCGATAGGCCTGGACTCTACATCTACGATAGGCTGCTTAGGAAGGTCTGCCCGTGCTGTGGGAGGCTTCTAAGGACTAGGAGGAGGAACCCCCCGAGGGTTAGGGCCCGGCTTCTCCACCTCGAGTGACCGCCCCGCTCTCCCTCATGGCGGATAGCTCCCGCTTCAAGGCCTCCCTCACGGCCATAAGCTCGGATATCTCCCTCTCGAGGCTCCTCTTCCTCGACTCAAGCTCCCTAAGCTCCTCCCTGGCCTCCTTCAGCCTCTCCTCAAGCCCCTGGAGCTGCTTCACCTGCTCCTCATACTTCCTGGAGTCGGTCATCATCTTCCAGGTTATTATGAATCGGTAGAGTTCGTCCTCGTTTCCGCTGAAGATTACCTGGAAGTTGGCCATGTTCTTCCTTCCCCCGGGTGGTTGGCTTGGTGTGAGGGGTCTATAAGCCTTGCCCCGCTACAGCTTGACGGTGAACATGGTGTTGGTTGAGGTCATGTTTACCTCGGTTAGGAGCCAGAGCTGGCGGAAGACCTTGTCGAAGAACTCGTCCCTCGCCTCCTCGCTTATACTCACCACCACGTCGTATAGCCCGTAGACCTCGTGGGCCTCCATCACGGGCTCAATCGACCTTAGGTGCTTCTCCCAGAACTTGGGGACGCTCGGCCTCCTAATCTTGATGAAGATGTAGGCGCTCTTCCTGGTCTTGTCGCACTCCTCCTTCTCGAAGCTTAGGCCACGGTCATTGACGATGAGGGTGTTGGAGTCCTGGAGCCCGTTCCTGTTCAGCATCTCGAGGACGCTGTTAAGCTGGTCGAAGTCGTCGAACTCGGTCTTACAGATAAGGTCATAGGAGCCGTAGACCAGGTAGGCCTCACGGACATGCTCGGACTCACGGACAGCGTTTAGGGCCTGGACAAGCCCGCTCCTGGTCCCAATCAGGGCGAGGATAAACGCCTTCATTACAGAGAGAGTCCGAGCCACACCCTATAAAACTTACCAAGGCGCCCGGGGGCTCCGCCTCTCAGACCACCCTTAACGGATGACGTTTAGGCATGGGGGCGTGGTTGAGGTTGTTGGGAGTGGCTTGTGCTTGATTCGGATGATGGGGGACGGTTTCCTCATTAAGGATTATTAGGTTGGGGGTTCTCCCGCATCTCTGGGTTGGCTGGCTTGCCGGTGCTGTTGGACTCGACGCTCAGGGAGGGCGAGCTCTTCAAGGCCTTTCCACCCGAGGTCAAGGTGAGGGTTGCCGAGGCGTTGGCGGAGGCCGGTGTCAGGAGGATTGAGCTGACCGTGGATTATCCGCCGAGGACGAGCAGGGAGGACGTGGAGAGGGTTGTCGAGGCCCTCAGGAGCTACCCGGTGGAGGTCGTGATTCACGGCAGGGCATACAGGAGGGACGTGGAGGCAGCCGCCAGATACGACGTGGACGGCGTAGGCGTCTACATAGCCCCGACCAAGCTCCACAGGGAGTATAAGCTCGGGGGGATAGGGTTCAGGGAGGCCGTCGAGAGGCTGAAGGATGCCGTGGAGCTGGCCAGGGAGCTCGGCTTCAGGTATAGGAGGGCCACGGTCGAGGACGCCTCGAGGTTCTACGTGGAGAGGAAGCTAAGTCTCCTGGGCGGGCTGGTGGATGAGCTGGGTGAGGCGGGGGCGACCCTCGTAAGCATACCCGACACCAGCGGCCTCCTCTCGCCGCCCCAGGCAGCAGACCTCTTCAAGAGTCTTAGAGAAGTTTGTAGGACTCCCCTCGCAGCCCACTTCCACAACGACTATGGCCACGCATCCGCCAACACGGTCGAGGCAGCCCTGAACGGTGCCGAGGAGCTCCACGCAACCATACTCGGGATAGGTGATAGGAACGGGATAGCAGACCTCTACGAGGTGGCCGCAGCCCTACACGACATACATGGAATCGACGTGGGCGTGAGGAGGGAGAGGCTCGCCGAGCTCTACAGGACCTTCAGCAGGCTGACCGGCGTAAGGATTCCCTTCAGGCACCCGCTCAGCGAGGAGGCCAGGACCGTGAGGGCAGGCGTCCATCAATCCATGGTTCTTAGGAGGCCTGAGGGATACATTCCGAGGGGTAAGCTGGAGCACGACTTCGAGGGAGCCGCCTTCGAGGCCACCCCATACCTGAGCAGGAAGATAATCGCCGAGATTCTGAGGGGCAAGGTTGGGGAGGACGAGATTAGGAGGGCTGCCGAGGCCCTGGCCCAGGAGGCGTATAGGCGTGGGGGTAGGCTGACCGCCAAGAGGGTCAAGGAGGCCCTCGGGAGGATGGGATACGAGGTGGATGAGGGGAGGGTGGACAGCCTCTTCCAGAGCGAGAGGGCCTACATACTCCTAAACCTTGACCCAAGGTATCCTGTGAGGAGGCTCCTAGAGAGGCTCTCGGAGTGGGAGGACGTTGAGCAGGTCGATGAGGTCTATGGGGACGCAGACCTCGTGGTGGTGGCCAGGGTGAGGCCCGGGGGCGTGGTCGAGAAGCTTAGGAGGGAGTTCCCCGAGGCAATCGAGAGGATGCGTATCCTCATAACCGACTAACCATCTCGAGGAGCCTCCTAACTCTCTCCTCCACGCCCAGTCTCCCAGCCCTCCCCAGAAGATAGCCCTCATCGACATCCCCCCTACATGCGTAGAGAACCTTGGCAGCAGCCTCGTCTCCAAGCGGGCTACCCCAGGCAGAGACCACGTAGGCTGCGAAGTCCTCGGCCGAGAGGAGGCTCACACCGCTCCTCGAGATGAGCCTATCCACCATCTCCCCATCCCACTCCAGCCCAGCCCCGACCTCAACCACCATGTTGCTCGACGGGTCGATTAGCCTCGGAGCAGAACCCGTGAAGCCACCCCTCCTCAAGGCCTCGGAAGCCTCCCCCACATCCCTCACAGAGAACCTAAGCCCGCCCCAGGCTTGCGGGACGCCGTAGAGTGGGAGGGCGAGGGGGGAGGTCAGGGCATGCGGGGTTCCCTCAAGCACCTTCGAGACCTTCTCGGCCACCCTGTATGACTCCCTGAGCCACGGCTTGACTGAGAGGAGCAGCTCGAGGGCCTTTCCTCCAGCCGAGTCCACCTCCCTCTTGACACGCTCCATGTCCTGCTCCCTCAACATCGCCCTGGATTGATGGACGCCACTATTAGAGGAGTTGGTAGTAGGCTGCCATGAAGCCCAGATAGGAGATTATCAGTGAGGCGAGGAGGCTTCTCTCCCACCTAATTCCCCCGGAGTAGGTCAGGGAGGCTGCGAGCATGATGAGCTGGACTATGTGGGCTGCTATGAACCCTGCCTGTATGAGGAGGGGTGGGAGGCCTCCGAGAAGCCCCGAGAGGTTTAGGGCCGCCAGGGCCACGAGGTAGATGCTTACGGGTAGGTATGAGAGGAGTATGCCTACTATGACCCCTGCGGGGCTTCCCCCACGCCTCATGAAAGCATACATCAGCATCATGATTAGGGAGACGAGGAGGGGGCTGAAGAACATCTGGGCCAGCGGAGGGTTCTCGGAGGCGACCAAGTGGAGCAAGACGGGCTTCAGGTGGAGTATGTAGGAGAGGTAGAGGTAGGAGGCGATGGAGAGCAGGGCGAGGGGAAGGAAGGCCAAGGGCCTCCCCGATGCCTTCTCAACCAGGGCCGAGAGAGTTACAGCGTCGAGAAAACCATAACGCCTCGGAGGCGTCAGGCCCGAGTCCTCGAAGAGACGTTCAGCAACCCTAACACCCCTCTCATTCAGCCTATACCTCCCCCGGCCAACCTGGACAAGCAGAGGCCTCAGAAAATCAAGATGATAATAGAGGGTCCCATAACTCACGTTGAGCAGGACCTTGAGCTGGGCGGCCGACAGCTCCCCCCGGGTGTAGAGCAGCGAGACAATCTCCTGCCTAACAGGGCTCTTGAGAAGCCTATAGACATCCCTGTAGCCCTCCCCCTCCATCACGGGATTCGCCGACAAACAAGACAAAATATACATATCCTCATAAGCTTTTCTCGGAAACCTCCTCGAGAAACCTCGAGAAAGAAAGGTTTGAAGCCTTCTCCCGGGCAGTTTTCGGCGAGAATGATGGCGGGAAAAAATGCTGGAAGCCTCAAGGTAGCCGCTGCGATACTGCTGCTAATACTCCTTCTAACCGCTACCACAATTAACGTCAAGGCATTCAGCGTGGTTGATGAGGACGATGACGACGACCACACGGAAACACGTGACGACCACACTGAATTAACCGAGACGCATCACACGGAGGAAACCCACAGCGAGTCCACGGAGAGAACACATACGGAGCATAGTGAAAGCGGGGTAACCGAGGCAACCCACAGCGAGTTTACCGAGACAACACGTGAGGAGGTCTATGAGGCTATCCGGGAGGCTGAGGAGGAGATACGTGAGGCCCTCAAGCTGCTCAGGGAGGCCGAGGAGAGGGGGCTGAACGTAACAGAGGCCAGGTCCATGCTGGAGAAGGCAATCAACCTACTCGAAGAGGCTAAGGCGGCGGCGGACAGCGACCCGGGGAGGGCGATTGGGCTTGCGAAGGAGGCGAAGGCGATAGCCCACATGGTTAAGGAGAAGCTTGAAGCACTCCTCAGAGGCACGGCGACGATAACCGAGACAACGCACACAGAGACCACGGAGACTACTGAGACGACGGAGACAACCCGCACAGAGACAACACACACAGAGTCCACCGAGGTCACGGAGACCACTGTAACCGAGACCACGGAGGCCTTGGAGGAGATACTGAAGGCCGAGGACATGGCCAGGAGGGTGGAGGAGCTTGCGGCGAAGGCCGAGTCCCTAGGGATAGACGTCCAGCCCCAGAGACAGCTCCTAGAGAACGTGCGGTCCCTAATCAAGCAGGCATACGACCTACTAGACACAAGCCCCAAGGCGGCTGAGAAGATTGCCGAGAGGGCCAAGGAGCTTGCCGAGAAGATTCTGGAGGAGCTGGAGGAGCTGATAAGGAGGCACGTCGAGTCCACCGCCACCCTGACCCAGACAACCACGACGGCCACAGGCTACCCAGACGAGCTAACCTCACTGAGGGAGAAGCTCCGTGAAATCATACTAGAGATAACTAGGCTATGGGGCCTCGGAGTAGATGTCTCGGACCTGAAGGAGCTTGTCGAGAAGGTTGAGGAGGCGTTGAAGGAGGCCGAGGAGGCGTTCAGGGAGCATGGAGACGGGGGAAGATACAGGGAGCTGATACAGAAGGCGAGGCAGCTGATAGACGAGCTAACCCGGATGCTGAGGGAGCTGACGCCGGCCGAGGCATCCGCCCAGACCACCGCCACGCCCGCAGCCCAGCCCGAGATAAACGTCGAGGTCGAGAGGGCAGACGGCTCCACAAACGTCCTAATAGAGCAGGAGATAGTCGTCAAGACCCCCAACAACAAGACCAAGGTAATCATCAAGCACAAGATAGTCTCGACCGCTAACGGGACGGTCGTCGAGCTTGTCAAGGTAGTCGAGTCAGATGGGGTAAAGAAGGTTGAGAGGGCCATGAACCTGACCGTGGGCCAGGTCTCTGTGGGAGCGATAGTCAAGGCCGAGCCAACCCAAGTATCCGTAATCCCAGCCGAGCCCCAGCAGACCGTGAACGTCGAGGTCAAGGGAGCGGAGGACAACAAGCTCAGGCTGGTGGTAAGCGCACCCGACGGGACGCCCGCCAAGGTCATAGCGGTCAAGATAGACAGGGAGATGATGGACCTGGAGAGGCTAAGGAGCCTCGAGGTGAGGGTGAACGGGGAGAAGGCGGTCATGGCCTCCGACGCAATCGAGCTATTCTCAGGAGCATACAGCGAGCCAGCCTACATCTTCGCCGTAACAAGCGAGGGAGTAAGCCTCCTACTCTACTTCCCCCACTTCAGCACCTACACAATCGACATCATAGCAATAATCGAGGAAACCATGACAGCCCTAAGCAGCACCCTAACCAACACATCAACCCTAATCCCAACAATAACAGCAACAATCCTACTAGCAATAGCCATAGCCGCC
Source organism: Candidatus Benthortus lauensis (assembly GCA_021650775.1). Taxonomy (GTDB): domain Archaea; phylum Thermoproteota; class Nitrososphaeria_A; order Caldarchaeales; family Wolframiiraptoraceae; genus Benthortus; species Benthortus lauensis. The sequence goes on along the minus strand of JAHSRM010000073.1, from coordinate 94 downwards.
GCAGCACACCGAAGAAAAACCCTAACCAAAATCTAACCCCAATTTTTATCCCCCATTTTCCCCCGTAAAACTCACCCAACAATCTAAGATATGG
>JAHSRM010000069.1 GCA_021650775.1 Candidatus Benthortus lauensis | reverse complement strand
GGTCAGGGAGGGGAGGGCGGAGATGGTCGGTGAGCCGCCCCAGGACGAGCTTTGGAGGCTCCTCGAGGAGGGTTAAACTACTTTTAGGGCTGCCCCTTGGGATGCCTGGGGTAGATGTCGGAGATGAGGCCCCTGTGGGGAGTCCTGATGGTCGCCGTCCTCGTTATGGTGGGCTCCACCCTCTTCGCCCTCTTCGAGGGCCTAGACCTCTTCAACTCATTCTACTGGACCATCACGGTCCTGACCACCGTGGGGTTCGGGGACATAGTTCCGAGGACCATGGAGGGCAAGCTCCTCTACATAGGCCTCGTGCTCTCAGGTATAGCCATATACGGGTATGTGGCCTCAAGCCTTGTCTCGATGCTGAGCGAGGAGAGGATGAGGAAGTTGCTCTCCCAATACTTCCCAGGCTCCTCCGGTGCCAAGGGCCTGAGCAACCACGTAATCATGCTGGGGTGGAGCAGGTTCTCCCAATCCGCCTACAGGGAGCTTGAGGTAAACGGGTTCAGGGTCTTGGTGGTTGTCCCTGACAGGGAGCTGGCCGGCAACCTTGCCAAGGAGGGCATAAGGGTCCTCGAGGGCGAGATAGACTCTGAGCACACGTTAAGGGAGGCCGGGATAGAGAGATGCAAGGCGGTCATGGTCATGGAGCCGAACACCGAGAAGAGCCTGGTGGCAATCCTGAGGGCAAGGAAGCTCGCACCCAAGACGCCGATAATAGTCCTCTCTGAGAGGAGCGAGCTCTACGATGTGTATCGGGAGGCTGGGGCGAGCTGGGTCTTCGACGCATACGAGGTCGCAGGCAGAATCATGGCCGGATGGGTCTTCGAGTCCCTGGCCAGCGAGGTCCTAGCCGACATGGCCGAGGCTGAGAGGGACCTGGACCTAGTCGAGACATCCTCCCAGACCGAGGAGACCGTGGGCGAGCTGGAGAAGAGGGGCTTCACCTCCAAGATAATCCTGGTGGAGCGTGGAAAGAGGAGGTTCTACACACCCTCCGCCGACTTCCAGCTCAGGAAGGGCGACAGGATAGTTATGGTGGGGCTCAAGAGCCACTTGAAGAACGACCTAAACCTCCTCAGGGAAGAGGAGAAGTGAGAAGGTCTATATGGGGGCCGGCCAGGGGTTTGGGCCGGTATGCCGCTTGCCGCCAAGGTCTTCGAGGTTAAGCCTGAGACGAGTCTAGAGGAGCTGGCCGACAAGCTCAGGGACTACAGGGTGGTTGATGAGAGGAGCGAGGAGGACAAGGTCTTCGAGCTGGTGACCGAGGTGAGGGACCTGGACCTCAGGGGAGACATACTCGAGGGAGTCTTCTCTAGGGATAAGGTCATCCTGGTTAATCAGAGGGGGCGGAGGGTCCCTGTCCTCAAGACGGTTGAGGCCAGAATCATCTTCAGGAGGCTGGGGGACCTGACCCTCCTCACGGTTGTCCAGGAGAAGCATTTCGCCAACGCCGTGGCAACCCTCCTCAGCCACCACCTCTTCCTAAGCTACAAGGCCATAATCGAGGCACGCATCTCCCCCGAGGTCATGAGGGAGTTCCATGAAAGGAACCCCGAGGGAACCAAGGTAATCTACTTCGATGGACTCGACTTCCCAGAGGTGGATAAGCTCGCCCTCTACGGCCCAAGCCTCAAGGACGCCTCACTCTACGAGGAATACCTCCAGCACGGCAACATCTGGTATATCGTCTTCACGGTGAGCGGGACCAACAGGGTGATGGGCCTCACAAGGAACTGCGTGGTAACCTCCTTCACCCGCATGCCCGAGAGCGAGTTCATCGAATACATCCACGGCATAGTCCACCCACTAATAGAGGAGAGCAGGAAGAGGATGTAAAGCAAAAATTCTCTGAAACCGTATCTTATCCTTGATGAGGGAGGCCAGGGTTAGGGTAAGGATAGGCAAGCCCGGGGAGGATAGATGGATTGAGGCGGAGGCCAGGCTCGATAAATGTTCCTGGTGCACCGTAATCCCCGAGAAGCTCTCCAAGGAACTCGGCCTAAAGCCTCTAGCCTTCCGGAATATAGTCCTACCAGACGGCAGCGGGAGAAGGCTGCCCGTCACCTTGATTCAGGTGAACCTGCTTGGAAGGGAGACCGTGGCCATGGCCTCGATTACCCCAGGCGAAGAGATACTGATAGGCTCGGCGGTCCTAGAGGACCTCGGCCTGGAGCTTGACTCCAAGACAGGTGAGCTGAGGGCCTCCAAGCCCGCCGGGCTTCTCAAGCTCTCCCTCAGGTAGAGGCTCGGCCGCCTCCCCCGGATGGTTGGGCAATAAGGTTATCTCTGGGGCTTAGGGTGGTTTGCTGGATGAGGTGTGCCTCGGCTCCAGGGAAGGTGATACTCTTCGGCGAGCATTTCGTCGTCTACGGTGTCCCAGCCCTCGTCGTCTCACTCGGTCTCCGGGCCAAGGTCTATGCCGAGAGGTCTGGGGGAGGGGTGGAGGTCGTGGAGGAGCACTCGGAGCCGGTGGCCTCGGCGGCTAGATACGTGGCCGAGAGGCTTGGGTATGATGGTGGCCTGAGGCTCAGGGTGGAGAGCGAGATTCCCAGGGCCGTGGGCCTAGGCTCCTCCGCAGCGGTCTCGATAGCCTCTGCCGCCGCCACATCGCTGCTAATCAGGGGCGAGCTGCTCGGGGACCTGGTGCTGGAGGCTGGGCAGGCAGGTGAGAGGACAGTCCACTACAATCCGTCTGGAATCGACACCGCTATAGCCTTCGGGGGAGGTGGCGGCGTGTATAGGAGGGGTGAGGGGCTCAGGCAGGAGAGGTTCAGGCTCGGGAGCATAATCGTGATTGACACGGGTGTGGAGCGGAGGACGGGCGAGATGGTGGAGAGGGTTAGGAGGTTCGCCGAGAGGGAGCCGGGGAGGTTCAGGAGGGTTATGGAGGAGGCGGCCGCCCTGGTTGAGGAGGCCGGGGAGGCCCTGAACACGGGGGACCTGGAGGCGGTCGGAGCCCTGATGAACAGGAACCAGGACCTCCTGAGGGTTATCGGCGTCTCCTCGCCCATAATCGAGGAGGCTGTCTCCAAGGCCCTTGAATTGGGTGCCCTTGGCGCCAAGCTTACCGGAGGGGGTGGGGGTGGATGCGTGATTGCCGTGGCCGAGGAGGGGAAGATTGATGAGGTGGCTGGGAGGCTTGGAGGGAGGTTCAGGGTCATGGTCCCGAGGCTGATGGTTGAGGGCGTGAGGGAGGAGGCTTGCTGAGGGAGCTCGTGGTCCTTAAGCTGGGAGGCTCGCTGATAACCGTCAAGGACAGGCCATTCACCCTCAGGAGAGAAGTGATAGAGAGGATAGGCCGTGAGCTCGCCTCAACCGGCAAGCCCCTAGTGATAGTCCATGGAGGAGGCTCCTACGCCCACCCGGTCGCCAAGAAGTATCGGGTCTCGGAGGGCTTGGGTGAAGGGGGGCTGGAGGGGTTCGTGGAGACCTCCCTGGCCGTCAGGAGGCTTAACGTGGAGGTTGTGGAGGCCCTGAGCAGGGGCGGGCTACCCTCAATCGGGATACCCGCCTCAAGCATAGCTATAACCAAGGACGGTAGGATAACGACCTTCAACCTGGAGCCAATCCTCTCGAGCCTCGAGGTCGGCCTAACACCCGTAACATGCGGGGACGTGGTCCTCGACAGGGTTAAGGGCTTCACAGTCCTCTCAGGAGACACGACGGCAGCATACATAGCCTCCAGGCTCAGGGCAAGCCGCCTAATCTACGCGATAGACAGGGACGGAGTCTACGTGAGGGACAGGGTTACGGGCGAGGTCAGGGTGGCCGAGGTCCTTAGCCCGGGGATGCCTATCGAGCCTATGGGTGCCTCGGGTGAGGATGTTACGGGCGGGATTGTGGGGAAGGTTGAGGAGGGGCTGAGGGCGGCTGAGAGGGGTGTGGAGGTCTGGGTGGTGAACGGTCTCCGTGAGGGCGTCCTCGCAGAAGCGGTTGGAGGGGGGAGGGTCAGGGGAACCAGGCTCAAGCCCTAAGGCTACTCGCTCGGCTGGACCGCAAGGAAGTCGTCGGGCTTGATGTTCGAGGCAAGCTCCTCGGTCAGGACCCCACGCTCCACCAGGACCCTCTGGGCCAGATACCAGAACGCATAGGGTAGGGCCAGCCTCCCACGGTTGTTCATGGGAATCACCAGGTCTATGTCGTTGAAGGTGTTGTCGGTGCTGCACATGGCTATCACAGGTATCCTCGCTATCCTCGCCTCTATCACGGCCTGCCTATCATACCTCGGGTCCGAGACGAGTATAAGCTCCGGCTCCATGTAGGTCTCGAGCTGGGGGTTGGTGAAGGAGCCTGGCTCGAACCTCTCGGTTATGGGGACGCACCCCGTAAGCTCGCAGAACTTCTGGACAGGCTTCGCACCATAGACGTGGGTTGAGACGACCACCACCTTCTCGGGCTGGAAGAAGGAGATGAACCTGGCCGCAATATTCAGCCTCTCCACAGTCTTGTTGATGTCGATTAGGTAGACTCCGTCGGCCCTGAGCCTGAAGATGAACTTCTCCATGTGCTTGACCTTTATCTTGGAGCCTATGTGGACCGTGTTCTTGACGAGTATCTCCTGTATGGTCTCCTTGACTGCGGCCTCCCCGGTTGTAGCCTTCTCCTCACTCATGGCAGACCAGCCATCCTCCCGAACCCAATCTCCTCACCAATTCTAAGCAGCTCATTAGCCTTGGCAACCCTCTCACCACCGAGAACACCTGCCTTAAGGATTTTACCCCCCCAGGCCACCGCAAGATGGCTTAGATGACCCTCTGGAGGCTCCCCAGACCTGTGCGAGACCACGGGGACTATCCCCCTGCTCAGGGCGAGCTCGGTTGCCTCCATGGCCCTGGTTATCAGGCCGACCTGGTTGGGCTTGATTATCACGGCTCCAACCGCCTTCATCTCTGCTGCCTCACGGAGTATCCTGGGCTGGGTTACTATGAGGTCGTCTCCGCAGATTAGGGTCTTGTTTCCCACCGCCTTGTTGAGCTCGGCGAATCCCTCCATGTCGTCCTCCTCGAGGGGGTCCTCCACGTAGTAGAGCCTGAACCTGTCCACCCACTCCGAGACCCTCTCCATCTGCTCCTCCCTACCCAGCTCCACGCCCTCGCCCGGGTATCGGTAGACCCTCCTCTCGGGGTCCCAGAGGCTCGAGGCAGCCACGTCGGCTCCAACCCTTATCTCGAAGCCCAGCTCATCCGAGACCCTGCCAACCGCCTCCGAGAGGATCTCAAGCCCCTTCTCGGTGCTTATGGGCGGAGCATACGCTCCCTCGTCGCCCCTACCCATCGTGAATCCTCCTAGATGCCTGTCGAGGAGCCTCCCCACAAGCCTATGGACCATTATGTTGGCCCTAACCGCCTCCCTCACATCACGGGCGCCCACCGGAATAACGAGGAGCTCCTGCCAGTCAGGCGCACCCTTGCCAGCGTGCTTGCCCCCGCCTATCACGTTCCCGAGGGGGTAGGGGAGCCTGGGGTCCTGGGTCGAGGCCAGGTGCCTGTAGAGGGGTTTTCCCAGGGCTGAGGAGGCTGCCAGAGCCGAGGCCAGGCCTACTGCGTATGCCGTGTTCCCGCCTATCCTCGTGAGGGACTCGGTGCCATCTATCTTGGAGAGCTCCTGGTCGAGGGCCTCTGGCCTCGAGATGTCGAGTCCCTTGAGCTTCTCCGATAGCTCCTGGTTCACCAGCCTTACGGCCTCCTGGACGCCTCCACTGGGATAGTATGCCACCTCCTTGGCTCCCTTGCTCGCTCCAGCCGGGGCCGCAGCCCTCCCCCAGCCTCCCTCCGCCTCAACCTCGACCTCTATGGTCTCCTCGCCCCTGCTGTTATAGACCTGCCTGGCCTTGAGGCCCCTTACCCTAACCATCCATGCCTCACCTCTGGGAATACTCCCTGGAGCCGAAGAGGCTGTGGAACTCGATTACCTCGTCGAAGACCTCATAGTGGCTGAGGAACATCCTGCGGCAGCAATACCTCCTCACGCCCAGCTCGTCCAGGACCTTACCAGGCTCCTCCCCAGCGTCCACACGCTCCCTATACTCATCCCACTTATCGGCGATGAGAGCACCACAGGTAAAGCACCTAACCGGGAACATCATACCCCTTATTCGGAGACATCAGCCCCCAGACACTATTTAACTATGCATGAGGATAGATTTAATCCCTCGGATTGACGCCTATTGGTGGATGGGCGGAGCGGATTATCCCAAGATATTCCTGATGGTCTCCCTGGCATCCCTGATAGTAGTCGTGGCTCTCGTGTGGATTACTGCGTGGCAACACTCGATGAGCATGGCTGAGATGATGGAGGAGATGATGGGTGGGAGGATGAGGATGATGTGGGGAATCGGGATGTGGTGGCTTGCCCCAACACTCGTAATGCTCATAGTTATGACCCTGGCCGCAGTGATAATCTACCTCATCAACATTCCCGGCAGACCCTCACCCCAGAGCCACGAGGTAAAGTATATGGCGCTGACAAGCGATGAGAGGAGGGTTGTCGAGTATCTTGAGAGGAACGGTGGCCAGGCCCTCCAGAAGGACATAGCGAGGGAGCTTGGGATAACCAGACTCAAGGCCCATAGGCTTGTTTCATCGCTTAAGAAGAGGGGCGTGGTGAGCGTGGAGCCGTGGGGAAACACCAACCTCGTGAAACTCAACAAGGAGGAATAACCCTTGTTTCACATGTTTCAGAGAACTTGTTTCACCCCCGTTTCACCATAATCTTAAGTCGGCCTCAAACCCATTTAATGCTGGGTGATTGTGGTGAGGAGTCAGACGCTTGTGATTCTTGTTGTGGCTGTTGGAGCAGTCTTAGCCCTGCTTGCGGGGATGGTCTGGGCGTATGCTTGGAGCGGTCGGCCTGGATGGGGTTGGATGAACCCAGGTATGATGCAGGGATGGGGCCATGGATGCATGATGGGTGGATGCGGTGCAGGAATGGGAGGTGCATGGATGCATGGCCACGACGAGGATAGGAGGCTGACCATGGCCGAGGTAAGAGAAAGGCTCAGAGAATACGCAGACAGGCTTGGACCAAACTATGGGATACTGGAGATAATGGAGTTCGAGAACAACTTCTATGCCGTGATATATGAGGAGGATACGGGGATGGGGGCCATGGAGGTCTTGGTAGACCCTTACACGGGGTCGATAATGCCTGAGCCTGGACCCAACATGATGTGGAACACGAGGTATGGTATGCATTCCACGAGCTCTGGTGTCATGCGGGTCTCCCCCGAGGAGGCGGAGAGGATAGCCTTAGAGTATCTTGGGGAGAGGTTTGATGGAAGGGTTGAGGTCGAGGAGCCGATAAAATTCTATGGATACTACACCATCGACTACATGGTTGATGGCGTAATGTATGGGATGCTGAGCGTCAATGGATACGACGGGTCTGTCTGGCAGCATACGTGGCACGGCGAATTCATAGACGAGATAGATATATCTGATGCCCACGATTAATGGGGGGAGGTTTCAGGGTATGGGTTCGAGTGAGAGGCCCATGGCGGCGTTCGCCCTCGCAGTGGTCTCAGGCCTCCTGATACTATTGGTGTCGGGGTTCGCTGTCGCTATGTGGGCTTGGGTAGCCCCCATGTGGGGTGGAATGGGCATGATGGGTGGAATGATGGGCGGGTGGATGGGCTTCCTGCTGATAGGCCCCGTAATCGGGGTAATCTCGGGCATCGCCGTCCTAGTAGGAGCGGTCATGCTCTACAACAACCCTGGCCAGAGCCAGACATGGGGCATCATAATCCTCGTCTTCTCCGTGCTGAGCCTTCTAGGCGGCGGAGGATTCCTCGTCGGAGCGATACTAGGAATCGTCTCAGGCATCCTGGCCCTAACGTGGAGGCCCTAGACTGCCCATTAGAGTCCAGCCATGTATGGAAATGTTTATTAATGCACCCACATCTCCTCTGCCAGAGGTGGCCGGGCTTTTGTGTCATGGGCCTTCCTGAGGATTGGCGGTCCGAGGCCCTGGCGTCTATGGATGGCTCCCTTGATGGAGCTTAAGCCCCATGAGGAGTTCTTCGAGGACCACTTCAGGGAGCTGCTGGACGAGATTCTGAGGGACGGAGTCCTAAAGATGCCCCTCCTAGTCGATGCCACGACCCTCATAATCCTCGACGGCCACCACAGATACCAGGTCCTGAGGACCATAGGGGCCAAGTATGCGCCGGTCTACCTGGTGGATTACCTCTCGCCTAAGATTAGGGTTGGGTCCTGGAGGGAGGGGGTCAGGGTCAGCAAGGAGATGGTGATTAGGGCTGGGCTAACCGGTAGGAGGCTTCCCGCCAAGACCAGCAGGCATATACTGAACGGCGTGAGGATACCCGAGGTCAATATACCTTTGAGCGTCCTGAGGGGCGAGCTCCAGCCCTAGCGGTAAGACTTCTGCTTGAACCTCCTGGCGGAGTATCGGTTCGGCTTCTTTGGCTCGGTCTGCCTCGGGTCGCCTGCGAGCAGCACCCTGTTATACTCCTTAATCTTCTGCTTCACCGTCTCGCTCCTCTCTGCCAGGGCCTTGGCTATGGCGAATGAAGCTGCGTCGGCTATCGCCATTACCCCTCCTCCCCTTACCTTGATGTAGAAGTCGTGGCTCTTCCAGAACTTCTCGTCCATGTATAGTGGTGTGAGTATCTTGGCCCTCGCAACGTCGTTCCCGAAGTGCTGGAGGGGCCTGTTGTTGATGTAGATGTTTCCTGAGCCTTGCCTGACCACGAGCTTCGCTACCGCCGTCTTCCTCCTACCCACGAATGGGCCGAGAACCTTAGCCAAGACTCAGCCTCCCTCCCGTAAGCTCCCTACTAACCTCCGCTATGGTCATGTATCTTATTAGTCTGCCTGACCTGCTCCTCGCCTCGCCTATCGCCGCATCCGGGAAGCTTATCTTCTCCACTCCCTCATACTCCTTCGGGACACCCACATATACCTTGAGCCTCTTCTCAGCCATCCTCCCCCTCGGCTTCTTCCTCGGAAGCATCCTCACGATGGTATACCAGACAAGGCGCTCAGGCCTCCTGGGATACCAGACCTTGACGACCTTATGGGAGGAGAGCTGCCTACGCTGGAGGAGCCTCTTATACCTCTCCATTATGGCCTCCTTGCTCCCAGTTATCACGGCCTTCTCAGCATTCACCACCACGACCTCCACGCCGTTGAGGAGCATCTTCGCTACCCTGGAGGCCATCCTCCCAAGCCTCTGGCCACTCGCATCAACCACAACCCTGCCAGACCTCAAAGACTCCTGGAGACTCATCAGCCTACCCGGGAGGCCTAAGAGAACCTGAGTATATAAGTTATCGCCCCGAGACCCTCCCATGGAGAGGCCGTGGCTACACGGGTCCTGAGGGTTAATCCGAGGAGGCCTGAGCCATGGGTTATCAGGGAGGCTGCCAGGGTGATTAGGGAGGGTGGGACGGTTGCCTTCCCGACCGAGACCGTCTATGGGCTTGGAGCCGACGCCCTGAACCCCGAGGCCGTGGGGAAGATATTCTGGGCCAAGAGGAGGCCCGCAGACAACCCCCTCATAGTCCATGTTGATGACGTGGCCTGGCTAGGGAGGCTTGCGGAGAGGGTTCCCGGGGAGGCGCTGAGGCTGGCGGAGAGATTCTGGCCCGGCCCCCTAACACTCGTCCTGAGGAAGAGCGGCGAGGTCCCGGACATAACCACCGCAGGCCTCGAGACAGTCGCCGTCAGGATGCCCCGCCACCCCGTGGCCCTCGCCCTGATACGTGAGTCTGGGAGACCGATAGCTGCTCCAAGCGCAAACCTTGCGGGTAGGCCGAGCCCGACCACGGCCCAGCATGTCGCCGAGGACCTTATGGGCAGGATAGACCTAATCCTGGATGGGGGGCCGACGGAGATAGGCGTGGAGTCCACGGTGATAGACCTCACATCCCATCCACCCCAGATACTTAGGCCGGGCGGAGTCTCCCTCGAGGAGCTTAGAGAGGTGCTGGGAGAGGTCGAGCTACATCCAGCGGCCCTCGGCAAGGCCGAGGAGAGGAGGCCGAAGTCGCCTGGAATGAAGTATAGGCATTATGCTCCCAGGGCCGAGCTGATAGTGGTTGAGGGAGACCCGGAGCGTGTGCCTGTGAAGATTGAGGAGATTGCGAGGGGATACAGGGCTTTGGGGAGGAGGGTGGGGATACTTGCGACCGACGAGAACCTCGGGAGATACAGGTCCGGGAAGGCGGTGAGCATGGGGAGCAGGAGAGACCCCGAGACCATAGCGAGGAACATCTTCGGGGTTCTCAGGGAACTGGACAGAGAAGGAGTGGACATAATCATTGCAGAGGGAATACCCGAGGAGGGAATAGGCCTCGCAGTAATGAACAGGCTAAGGAAGGCGTCGGGATTCAACATAATACGGGCATAACTGTATCCTTCTGTATGCAGTTAATTATGTTCGATTACACAGAATAGTTAATAGCTCCAGCTCTAACTTTTAGTGTATGAGTAAAGCCGAGTTCGCTAACCCTGCGGCCCTCGGGTTGGCCGGCTTCGGGTTGACCACCGTTCTACTGAATGTCCATAATGTTGGTTTGGTTGATGTTCCTTTGGCAACATTCTCGTTCGGGTTTTTCTACGGTGGTGTGGCCCAGGTTATTGCAGGAATCATAGAGGGTAGGAGGGGTGAGATATTCGGGTTCACGGCCTTCACCTCCTATGGCCTGTTCTGGATAGCTCTCTCGCTCGCAGTTGTCTTGGATTGGCTTGGCGTTGCGAGGCTCGGCTACATGGAGCTTGGGTTCGTTATGCTGATGTGGGGGCTCTTCACCGCATACCTGACCCCAGGTGCGTTCACGATAAGCAGGGTCGCCATACCATTCGTCTTCATAACCTTGACCCTCCTCTTCTTCCTCCTATCGGCGGCCTTCTTCACCTTAGCCATGGGTGGAGGCGACATAATCCTGAGGATAGCTGGAGCCGAGGGAATAATCTGCGGTCTAAGCGCCATGTATTCTTCGGCCGCTATACTCCTGAACACCCAGCTCAAGAGGAATGTCCTAACCCTCTAGCCTCACCCAATTATTTTTACTCCGCTTCCCCTGGGATACTTCTCGGCGAACTCCTGCGTGGTTAGTATGGTGCTTCCTGATTTTAGGAGCTTCTCGTAGGCTGTCTTGGAGAAGGAGAAGGCTGCTATCGTTATCGGGTGGCTTATCTCACCTGTTCCGAGAACCTTCCCAGGGACATACACCACGTCTCCCTCTTTGGTCAGCCTGTCCAACTTGTAGAGGTTCACGACCCTCCTGCTTCTCCGGGACCTCTCCGCCTCCTCGATTATCCTCCTCCAGAACCTTGTCTTGGCAACCTTCTTGGGTATCTGCCTCAGTATGCTCGTCCTCAAGCCTGGTCTCACAACCTTCCTCCTACTCACCATCCTTCTCAGCCTCCAGCAAGCCGGCCAGGGCCTCTCCCAGCTCCCCAGCCTTCCTCTCAAGCGCCTTTGCAGCCTCTATTAGTATCCTCTTCGGTGGGAGGAACCCTATCGACTCCACCATGAGTATTCTCTCTCCTTGCTCCGACTCGTATAGGGATGAGATTGCAGCCTGCCACTTGGCGTTCTTCCTCCCCCGTCCAACCCTCACGTATAGCTCCATCTCGACCCTCTGGCCCGGGGCCAGCTTGACTATGGGTATCTTGGGGCTTACGGGCTTGACGGTTGTCTCCTCCTCTGGGACGAGGTCCCCCGAGTAGACTGTTATGGGCCTGTCCCTGGCCTCGGCTCTCAGGAGATACCTTACCACACATTTCTCGCATCCCAGCCTGCTCCCGCAGTCGCATTCCTCGGGGGCCCTATACCTGTCTATGTCGGAGGTGAATGGGATTAGGGAGATTCTGTGGGCCAGGACCTCGTTGGGCATGGCGGAGCTATTCTCTATCACGAGGACCTCCTCGACGGCCATGGTTGGAACCTCGTTTATCGTGTATCTCCTTAGCGTGTTGGCCACGGCTAAGGGTATCCCAGAGAGCAGGACCTTAACCGTCCTCCCATCCTCCTCCAACAGCCTTACCTCAACCATCCCTTCCAACCCGGCTACCCAACACCCACCCTAAAAGCCTTTCCACAAAGGATAAAAGAGCCGCCGATGAATGGCGGAGGGGTTTGGGTAAGAGGGTATACGTCTTCTCCCCCGTCATAGCAGGCCTTGTCTGGGGCTCCACGGCACCCGTAAGCAAGCTCGTCCTACTAGACATTACCCCATGGGACCTCATCGCCCACCGCTCCATCATAGCCGCCCTAGCCTTCCTGGTGATATTGAGGGTTGGGGCTAGGGG
>JAHSRM010000044.1 GCA_021650775.1 Candidatus Benthortus lauensis | reverse complement strand
GTTGCGGGGCTTCTGAGGGATTTGAGGCGATTCAGGGTAAGGTTCATGGTGGCGGGGTTCTCGGGGTGGCCTGACGCAGGAAACGTCTCAACCCTGACCGTCGGATACCTGAAGGATAAGCTGGAGGCCGAGAAGATATGGGAGATGGGCGGGGAATCCTTCTACACACTCACATCAACCAGGCCATACGTCAGAATCTCGGGCGGAGTGATAAGGGACCTCAAGCCCCCCAGCACAGAGCTATACAGGTGGCTGAGCCCCATGGGAGACAAGGCGATGCTAATCCTGATAGGAGGTGAGCCGAGCATAAACTGGAGCCTCTACGTGGAGAGGGTCTTGGGGGTATGCGATGAGGCAGGGATAAACAAGATATACCTGGTCGGAGGCGTGCTGGACAGCGTCCCACACACGAGGAAGCCGAGAATCTCCGCCGTCGTCAATATGGAGCACCTGGTCGAGGAGGTGAGGCTCTTCGGCCTCAAGCCATCGGAGTATAACGGTCCCTCAAGCATCCACAGCTACCTCATGGTGAAGGCCAGGGAACGTGGGATAGAGGCTGTGGGGATATGGGGGCATGCTCCAAGCTACGTAGGTATGCCCAACACCATGGTCGCCCTCCACGTCCTGAGGAAGCTCGTGGGCATACTCGGGGTTGAGGTTGATATGGGTGAGATGGAGGAGAGCGCCAGGGAGCTTGAGATGGAGGTTGAGCGTATGGTGAGTGAGAACCCCGAGCTCCAGAGGCTCGTCAGGGTCTTGGAGAAATCCTACGAGGAGGAAGACGGCTCACCTAGCTACATCGCCTAACTCGGACCTCAGGCGCTCCAGCTCCTCCCTGAATATACCGTATGTCTCGTCATCATAGAGGCAGAAGATAACCCGCTTAACCCTGCTGCCCCTGGAGAGGTAATCAACCGCCGCCCTCAGCATTATCTTGGCGCACCTGTCCTTCGGGAACCCGAATATCCCTGTCGAGATTGCTGGGAATGCTATGCTCCTAACCCCATGCTCCTCTGCGACCTTCAAGGCGTTCAGGGTTGCGTTCCTCAGCTTCCTGTCCTCGTCTCCTTCACCCATCCTGGGGCCGACTGCGTGGACAACATACTTGGCCTTCAGCCTGCCCGCACCCGTGATGACCGCACCCCCGACAGGGCAGTATCCAATCCTGTCGCACTCCTCCTGAATCTCCCGCCCACCCTTCCTCAAGATGGCTCCAGCGACACCCCCACCCATCTTCAAGGCAGAGTTAGCCGCATTAACTATCGCATCCACCTCAAGCTCCGTTATGTCCCCCTTAACCAGCTCTATCACCGAGCCACCTACCCTAAGCATAGAGCCACCCATACACATATGAAGGTGGAGAATCTTTAACCTATCGCCACAGCGAGACCCAATATCACTAGGCCTGCTCCAGCAACCTCGAGCATGGTCATGGTCTCGCCCAGCATAACGTATGATATTATCGCCGAGGTTAGGGGTATGAGGAGGCCTGAGGTGGCCATGAGGGTGGCGCTAACCCTCTCGGACCCGAGGTTGAAGATATAGTATGCCAGGGCGGAGGAGAAGAGGCCTAGCCAGATTGTTCCCGTGAGCGAGGAGGCGTTGGACGGGATGTGGAGGGTGCCCTGGAAGAGGGCTGCGGCCGCAAGGTTCAGGGGAACAGCCAAGATGAACATCCTGCCCGTAACCTCGAGGCTCTCGCCCCCAACCATCTTCAGAAGTGCTGCGTAGACGGCCCAGAGCAGGGTTGCGGCCAGGACTAGGCCGGCTCCTATGAACCACTCCAGAACCATCCCAAGCCCCAGCTTCTCGGAGAAGAAGATGATTAGGCCTAGGAAGCCTGCGGCCACCCCCAGATACCTTCTCCCACTAAGCCTCTCACCTATCATCACATATGAGACTAGGGCTGTCAAGAGCGGGTAGCTGCCCACTATGACCCCTGCCTGGCTCGCATTAACGTAGAGCAGGCCTATGTTGTAGAATATCCATGGGATGACCACGCCTGTCAGGGCGAGGAGGAGAAG
>JAHSRM010000012.1 GCA_021650775.1 Candidatus Benthortus lauensis | reverse complement strand
GCGCAGGGAGATTAAGAGATAAAGCCTGAAATACCCGGGGTTATCATGTTGCCTTACGGGGCCGGTAGTCTAGTGGCTATGACGCCGCCCTCACACGGCGGAGGTCGTGGGTTCGACTCCCACCCGGCCCACATCCCCGAGCTGCTCTCCAAGTATTCTCCATGGGAGGGGGATGACGGCGGCTCCCAGGGACTCGGCCTTTCTCCCGATTCTCTCCAGGGCCCTGTCCAGCCTTGAGCCTAGCCTGATGTAGAGTATGTGGTTTAGGAGGGTTAGGGCTAGGTGGCCTGCTATGAAGCCCCTGGTCTCCCTATCCCTCGCCAATTCCTCAACCTCTTGGGGGGCCACGTCTATTAGGATTATCCTGTCGAGCCCGTGCCTAACCCACTCCTCCAGCAACGCTACCTGGATTATTGAGGGTAGGTTAAGGGAGATGCTCACAGGCCCACCCTCCACTATCCCCGCAGCCCTAAGGAACTGCTCGCCCCAGCCCCCCAGGGAGGCCGCCCACTCACCTACCTCCGCCGCACCCCTCTCCTCACCCCTGGCCCCCGGATAAGCGAACTCGACCCTGCCGCCGCCTATCCTGGTTATCTTGGCTGTGCGGGGTTGTTCTCCTGCAGGTAGGGGGAGGTAGGCGTAGAGCCTCAGGATAGAGGAGATTAGCTCGGGGTTCTCGGCCTCGAGGACAAGCCAGCCATCGCCCCGGCTCCTGAGCCCAACCCATCCCGCCCCTGAGGACTCTGCCTCGCCCTCAATCCACTCGAGTAGAAGCTGCTCGACGCCTCCACGCCTCCAAGGCCTCTCAGCAAGCAGCATGCCCTGTGGGGATAGCTTCTTGGAAACCCTTTTTAAGATACCTCCACTATTAGGTTGGGGTTATGCTTCTCCTCGTGGATAATGAGACCATAATCGAGTTGGCTGTCCTAGTCGGCGGCGAGGACGCTGGGAGGATAATGAAGCTTCTCCTGAAGAAGCCGGGGATAACGGATGAGGAGCTTAGCAGGAGCCTCCAGATAGAGGTTAGGGAGGTTAGGAGGATACTCCACAAGCTCAACGAGCAGGGGATACTCCACTACGAGCTCACGAGGGACAAGGAGACGGGGCATAGGATATTCAAGTGGTATGTGGGGCAGGAGCAGGTGATAGGATACATAATCACCAACATGAACAAGATACTCGACAGGCTGAGGGAGAGGATTGAGTATGAACGGAGCCACCAGTTCTATTGGTGCGGCTCCCAGGGCCACCCCAAGCTCGTCTTCGAGGACGCTGTGGAGAAGCTCTTCAGGTGCCCCACATGCGGCAAGCCTCTCCAGCCCCACGACAACTCGGAGCTAATCCAGGCCCTTGAGTGGAAGATAGAGCAGATAAGCAAGTATCTGGAGCAGTTGGAGAAGGTTAGGAAGGTGGAGGTCGAGCAGGGGGAGGCAAGGAAGCCTGCTGGGAAGAAGGGCTGAGATGCCCCGCATAATCGTCCTCAGACTCGGCCACAGGATTGGGAGGGACCAGAGGGCAACCACCCACGTGGCGTTGGTGGCAAGAGCCTATGGAGCCGATGGGGTAATAATATCTGGGGAGAGGGATGACGCCCTGATTAGGAGGGTTATGGGGGTGGTGGAGACCTGGGGAGGGAGGTTCGAGGCAGAGTATCGGGGCGACTGGAGGAGGGTTCTACGGGAGTGGAGGATGAGGGGAGGGCTAATCATACACCTAACCATGTATGGAATCAACCTACCCGACATAATAGACGAGATTAGGGAGAGGTGGAGGGAGAGGGACATACTGGTAGTCGTGGGAGGAGAGAAGGTTCCAGGAGAACTCTTCCACATAGCGGACTACAACGTGGCCGTAACCAACCAGCCCCACAGCGAGATAGCGGCCCTCGCAACCTTCCTAGACTGGCTCCAGGAGGGCCGTGAGCTTAGGAGAGAGTTCCCGGGAGGGAGGCTCAAGGTGATTCCCCAGAGAAGGGGCAAGAAGGTGGTCGAGACGCAAGACAGGTATATTAAGCCCTAAGAGGGGAGAGATGAGGGGGCCGGTAGTCTAGTGGCTATGACGCCGCCCTGACACCTCTGCGGGGGGATGCGGCGGAGGTCGTGGGTTCGACTCCCACCCGGCCCACATCCTAAATCTTTATTGAGCTTTGATTTAGGCTGCCCAAGGGGATGGAGAGAAGGATACCGAGGACCATGTCTTCGCAGCACCCGGATAACGCTAATGTCCCTACCTGGGGTCATGGGGAGATACTGGCTGGGGAGGATGAGGTCTATGAGGCGTATTACGCGTATAGTGTGATTGGATGCGAGGAGGTTATGTGGGATGCGGAGGGCAAGGACATCGACCCCGACGTGGTTAGGAAGCTTCTCTCAGCCTACCCCGAGTTCTTCAGGGACAAGGTTCTCGGAAGAGACGTATTCCTAACCTACCGTATCCCTAACCCATCGGTGGAGAGGTCTGAGCGGAAAGTCCTCCTCGAGACCCTCCATGCAATCCCCAGGCACTACGATGTCGCCCAGGGATTCTACAGGGAACTCGACTCACCTCCAGTCTTCGAGGTAATCCTGCCCTTCACCAGGAGCCACACAGAGTTGGTTAGGGTCATAGACCTCTACCGGAAGGTTGTGGCCGGGCCTGAGGGCTTCAGGATAGGCGATGACGGGATAACCATAGGTGAGTGGATAGGAGAGATAAACCCCAAGAGCATAGAGGTTATCCCGCTTATCGAGGACTGGGACTCCATGCTGAACGTGGATAAGATAGTTGGGGGATTCATCTCGGCCGCCAAGCCTCCATACGTCAGGGTCTTCCTAGCCCGCTCCGACCCCGCACTAAACTACGGGATAATCCCAGCAGTCCTACTCCTCAAGCTAGCGTTATCCAAGCTCGGCGAACTCGAACGAGACCTAGATACGCCGATAAACCCCATAGTGGGATGCGGCTCCCTCCCCTTCAGAGGCCACCTCAACCCCCGCAACATAGACAACTGGCTACGGGAATACGGGCCGGTCTATACAGCAACCATCCAGTCGGCGTTCAAGTATGATTATCCTGCAGGGGAGGTGAGGGAGGCGGTGGGCAGGCTGAACTCTAGTCTCCCGTCCATGGATAAGCCTGCGCTAAGTGATGCGGCTCCCCAGATTGTCTCCTGCTCAGAGAAGTTTAGGGCCAGGTATCAGGAGGTTGTGGCCGAGGCTGGCGGTGTGATAAGCAACCTCTCGAGGCTCGTCCCCTCAAGGAGGGCGAGGAGGCTCCACATAGGGCTGTTCGGATACAGCAGGAGCGTGGCGGGCGTGAGGCTTCCCAGGGCAATCCCCTACACGGCGATAATGTATAGCATCGGCATCCCCCCAGAGTTCCTCGGCATGAGGGCCCTGGACGAGCTGAGCGAGGAGGAGTTCGACGCCCTCAACACGGCCTACATCAACCTGAAGCACGACCTGAGGAACGCCGCCAGATACTTCTCATGGAGGAACGTGAACATGATGCTGGAGGGCTCCGAGGAGGTTAGGAGGATATTCGGCGAGACGTTCCTGAAGAAGGCTCTACCCAAGATGCTCATGGACGTGGAGGCTGCGGAGTCCATTCTAGGGGTCAAGACAGGGCCGAGAAACCTTTCAGACCGCAGGCACGAGAACGCCGTGAACGACTTCCTCCTCTTCCTGATGGAGGGGGAGATAGAGGAGGCGAGGAAGAGGCTGGTGGACGCAGCGAAGATTAGGAGGAGCCTCGGGTAGCTACTCCCTCCTATATGGCTGGAGAAGAGCCCTCGGAGGCCTAACCCTCTTGCCTAGTGCTGCTGCGGCCGCCACGGTCAGTATGTAGGGAACCGATTGGAAGAACTGGTAGGGTATTTGGACCACTGTGGCCACGAGCCATGCCTGGACTGCGTTGAGGAGTCCGAAGAAGACCGAGGCCGCCCAGACCCAGACGGGGTTCCAGTTTCCTAGGACGACTAGGGCTAAGGCTATCCAGCTCCATTCTCCGCCCACGTTGAGGTTGAAGGTCCTGAGGTCTATGAGGGAGTAGAAGGCTCCTCCAACCGACATAAGGGCTGCTCCCAGAATCGTTGAGAGATACTTGACTAGGTGGACCCTGACGAGGGAGGAGTCGGCCGCCTTGGGGTTCTCTCCCACGGCACGTATCATCAACCCCCACTTAGTCTTAGCCAGGATGGCCACGGCTATCAGGGGGAGGAGATACATGCCCGCATAGACGTATGGGTTCTGCCTGAAGAGGACGCCTATTATGGGCAGCTCCTCGAGTAGTGGAACCCTGAGAGAGGAGCTTGGGGGAACCGTGGGCTCGACCATGGGAGACCCTATCAGGACCCTGTGGAAGAAGTAGGCCACATTCATCGCATAGAAGGTTACGGCTATGCCGGCTATATGCTGCTGGACCCCGAGGGTTACTATGAGGAAGGCTAGGAGGGCCCCGTATACCGCTCCCGTGGCCGCTGCGGCAAGTATTCCGTAGAGCATGTTTCCCGTGAAGAAGGCTATCATGAAGCCCCACGCAGCCCCCGATATCATGATTCCCAGGATTCCCAGGTTGATGAGGCCGCTCTTCTCGGTGAAGGTCTCCCCTATGGATGCGAACACTATCGGCGTCGAGATTATTAGGGTGAGGCCGAGTATGCTGGAGGCCACCTGGTCTATGAAGCTTCCCTTGAAGCCAGGGTATGCTGCGTGTAGGACCCCGAAGAAGAGGACTACCAAGGCTATTGGGAAGAGGAGCCTCATGAGGTTCCCTGAGAGGACTGTGGAGCCCGCCTTACTCACCCTACTCATTTTACTGGGAACCCTAAGCTTAATCCTCGGCGTCTCCGCTTTACCGCCCTCCACACGCTTAACCACTATCCTGTAGTTGTTGAGGACTCCGAAGATTAGGAGGAAGATTAGTGTCTGGGCCTGGATTATGTCGGAGAGGAATGATGGGACACCCGTGTTCCAGCTCATCGCATTCGCACCGTTGATTAGTATGCTGAAGAAGAGGGCGGCGATTGTAACCCCTATCGGGTCTAATGCGCCGAGCATGGCTATCGCAAGGGCCACCAACCCGTAGTTCGGCCCGACGAAGGGGGTCATGTAGTAGAGGATTCCCATGAGCTCGTTCGCCCCTCCTAGGCCAGAGATTCCGCCGCTGAGGAACGTTACCCAGAAGTATGTGGCTGGAACGCTTATGCCCTCGAGGGTCGCCACCCTAGGGACAGTCACGGCTGTTATCCAGTCCTTGAGTATGCTCCGGTTCATTAGGAGCCAGAGGACTGCGAGTAGTATGAAGGGTATGATGACGCCCACGTGGAGCCTTGTGTCGGGTATGAGGAGGGGGAGCTTGGCGTTGGGGCTAATCTCCTGGGACTGCGGGTAGGTTGTGTAGGGTGAGCGGAGAGGTCCTGTCAGGAGGCCTGCGTTGATTAGGAGGATGGCCGACCAGATGATTATCGTGGTTAAGACCTCGTCCTGATTCCTCTTAACCTTGAGCCACCATGAGACGAGGGCCACGCCCGCCCCCGCCAGCCATGCGAGAACCATTATGAGGGGTATGAGCAGGTAGGGTGGGAGGGAACCAAGCTCGACCCCAAGCCAGGCTGCCACCAACCCCCCAACTATGAACTGCCCGTGGACACCTATGTTCCAGAACCTCGCCCTGAAGGCGACCATGATGCCGAAGGCCAGGATTAGGAGGGGCGTGGCGGTCACGAGTATCTCGGAGGGGTTCTCGAGGGGCCAGCTTATCAGGTAGTAGTAGACCTCGAGTATGTCTCCTCCGGCTATGAGTATGTAGATTGAGGAGGTTGCGAGGGCTAGGAGGGTCGATACTATGGGTAGCAGGATTCGGTAGTGGGTTGGCAGCGGCTCTCTCCTGACGAGGGTTATCTTGAGCATGTCAGGTTACCCCGCTCACCATCATTCCGACCTTCTCCACCGAGACCTCCTCCGGCCTGAATGTCCCGACTATCCTTCCACCGCTCATAACCGAGATTCTGTCACAGGTCATCATGAGCTCCTTCACGTTGGGCGAGAATATCAGGGTGGATAGTCCCTGCCGCTTCCTCTCCGCAACCTTCTCGAAGAATAGGTTGGCTCCCATGGGGTCGAGGCCGACGGTTGGGTGGAGGGCTATAAGGAGGGGCTGACGCCTGCCCATGACACGTCCAAGATAAACCCTCTGCATGTTCCCGCCCGAGAGCGTCCCTACAGGAGCCTTCACACCCTTGGTCACTATGCTGAATTCCTTGACAAGCTTCTCGGCAAGCCTCTCCTTGAGCCTTGGGTCTATTATGAGCTTGTTACGGGTGAAGAACTCCTCGCTCCCTATGGTCAGGTTGTCCTCCACGGTTGCCTCGGGTATGAGGCCGTCCCTAACCCTGTCATCCGACAGGAACCCTATCCCAATCCTCTTCCTCTCGGAGACGCTTAGACCCGAGATGTCCTTGCCCCTGAAGAGTATCCTTCCACCTGAGAGGGGGCGGACCCCGTAGATAGCCTCGGCAAGCTCCTTCTCACCGGTTCCCGGGAGGACTGCGACCCCATGTATCTCGCCCTCCATGACCTCGAGGCTGAGGCCATCGACTATCTCCACGCCCCTGTCGTCCCTAACCTTGACGGACTCCATGCTTAGTATCGGCTTGGACCCGACCACGCCCCTCCCCGCTATCTTAACCTCGGTCACCTCAACCATCTCGAACATGCTCTTGACCAGCTCGGAGACATCTAGGTTCCTGGCCTCAAGTTTGGCGACTATCCTTCCACCGCTCATAACGAGTATCTCGTCTGATACGTCGAGGACCTCGGAGAGGTCGTGTGAGATTAGTATTATGGTGTATCCCTTGTCCACGAGTTCTCTCAGGTATTCTTTTAGGGCGAGTTTCTGCTGGATGGGGAGGAAGGCTGTGGCCTCGTCGAGGATTAGGATGGGCTTCATACCCGAGTCGTGGAGTAGGTTGCACAGGATTAGGGCCTTGGTTATCTCGAAGACTCGCTGGTGACCTATTGAGAGCTCCTCAACCCTTCTATCCAGCTCCACCATCACCCCCAGCCGCCGCATTATCGACTCCGCCTCCCCCCTCAGTGCGTCCGCCTCTGGTATCGTGTTGGGTAGGAGGAGGGCTAGGTGCTCCATGGGTGTTAGGTGTGGGGCCAGGTTGGGATGCTGCTCAACCTTGACCACCCCTGCGGAGAGGACTGCTTGATGATAGTCCAGAACCCTTACCCCGTGAACGTATATCTCGCCGCTGTCGGGTATGAGGTATCCGCTTATCAGGTTCGTTAAGGTGGATTTCCCGGCACCGTTAGGGCCCACGAACCCGTATAGAACCCCCTCATCTAGCTCTAGGGAGACGTGGTCGACGGCCCTGACGCCTCCAACAAACGTCTTAACCA
The DNA here is from genome assembly GCA_021650775.1 of Candidatus Benthortus lauensis. Classification (GTDB taxonomy): domain Archaea; phylum Thermoproteota; class Nitrososphaeria_A; order Caldarchaeales; family Wolframiiraptoraceae; genus Benthortus; species Benthortus lauensis. Next base: position 24,150 of record JAHSRM010000012.1, on the reverse strand, counting down.
CATCGACAAGCTTAACCGCCTTCAATACCCCCACCTAGCCGCCTCTTAGCTAAAAATATTTTGAGGGAGAATAAAGGGGTTTAGAAGTCTGAGACAGGCGGGCTCTCGATTATCGGGACCCACGTTAGTCCCTCAAGTATCTTCGTCTCCCATTCCTTGACGAGGTCTAGTATCTCCTGGGTCATGGGCGGCGAGGGTTCCCCGAAGTGGTGGAAGGGCGCCAGGTAGCTTCCCCCGAAGCTCATCCACGAGTATGTTCCTAGGTTGTCGGCCACCCATGTCCCCGAGAGGACACGTTCCAAGGCTATCCTGACGGTCGGCCTCATGTCCCATACGAGGCTCGTAATAGTTACATCGGGAGCCCTCTCATACTGGTCGGCCATGTTCCCGATTATCCAGACCTCCTTGCCCTCGGCCTTGGCCTCCATGGCAGCCTCCTCCGCCCCAACCCTCTCAGCAAAGATTACGTCAACGCCCAAGTCTATCAGGGTCTTGGCAAGCCTCTTAGCTGTGGCTGGATGATACCAGGGGGACTCGCCTGGAGGAATATTGCCGAGGAGGTAGACGACCTTCGCCTTGACATCGGGGTTAATCATCTTCGCCCCAGCTATGAACGCATTGACTATACGGTTCACCTCGTTAATCTCCATGGCCGCGACCACGCCTATCTTATTGGTCTTGGTTATCTTGCCTGCGATTATCCCTGCCAGGAATGCGGGCTGATGTAGCCAGTTGTCGAAGACAGCGAAGTTGGGCTTCATGGGTAGATACTCGCTTCCAGCTGCGAAGGCCACGTCCGGGAAGTCTTTCGCAACCCTCCTCGCTATATCCTCCTTCAGGAAGGCGTCTAGGAAGACTATGTCGGCGACCTTGGCCGCATCCCTGAGGGCGAGCTCGAACTCCTTGGGGTCAATCTTCCTATCGACGAACTGGTAATCGACTTCTATCCCCCTCTCCTTGAACTCTTCGGCTACAGCTAGGATGGCGTTGTGGATTGCTCCGTCCCATGGCTCGCTGACAGGCGTCTGGAACACAGCCCTTACAACAATCTTGGTCTTCTTCTCCCCGCCCACCGTAACCGTCTGGGTCACAGTCTGGGCAACGGTCTCAGTAACCGTCTTCGTAACGGTCTGAGCGCCTCCACCAACCTGCTGAGTCACCGTCTTGGTCTCAACCTGCGTAACAGTAGTAGTCACAACACCCCTTGGAGCAGCCCACCCAGCAGCGGCCAAGGCGGCGAAGATAATCACCAGAACCAGCAGGATTGCAGATGACTTAGTCACACCGGAGTCGGGCATAAGATATGGAAAGACTAGGGGTATATAATTTTTTTGAGGTTAATCAGGAAGATAGGGGACTTTACCGGGGTCTATTCTCACAGTCTTCCCATTGTTGTGTATCTTGGTTTCATGTTTTGTGTTCTCGCATACTAGTTTCCCGTTCTTGAATACGTAGAGTGGGGGTCGGAGTCTTGCGAGGACCTCTAACTCGTCCCGTCCATCAAGTATCTGGAAGTCGGCCCTACTGCCAGCCTCTATGCCGTAATCCGTAACCCCGTAAGCCTTGGCTGCATTGACTGTAATCAGGTCGAAGGTCCTCTTGAGTTCTCCGTATCCCGTCATGTGTCCTACGAGAACAGCCACGTATAATGCGTGGAGCATGCTTCCGATACCTAGCGGGAACCAGGGGTCCATCACGCAGTCATGGCCAAGGGCCACGTTTACCCCGAAGCCCGCCATCTCCTTTATGGGGGCCATCCCACGTCTCTTAGGAAGTGTGTCGAACCTGCCTTGGAGATGTATGTTGATGAGGGGGTTTGCTATTATGGTTACCTCGGCCCTCCTAAGCATGCGGTAGAGCTTGGCGAGATACGCTCCGTTATATCCGTGGCTGGCGGTTACATGGCTGGCCGAGACCCTCCCGAACATCTTCTCACGTATTGTCTTGGCCGCAACAACCTCCAGAAACCTTGAGTGCTCGTCATCCGTCTCATCCACATGCCCGTCTATCGGCTTCCCATACCTCTTAGCCAACTCGAATGCAATCTCGATAGACCTGACCCCATCCTCCCTCGTAAACTCTATATGCGGTATCATGCCCACGTTGTCGGCCCACCTCTCCACAGCCCTCTCCAGCATCTCCACATTACCCTCATCCGTCAAGATGCCGCTCTGGGGAAAGGCGGTAACCTGAATATCCATTATGTCCCCAACCTCCTCCCTAAGCCTCAGAACAGCCTCGGCGGCGGCGTCGGTCGGAGCCGTGCAGTCTATGTGAGTCCTTAGATACGTGGTCCCATTAGAGACCATCCAGTAGACCGCCTCACGCATCCTCTCCAAAGCCTCCTCCACGCCAAGCCTCTCCCTCCTCTCAGACCAAATCTCAATGCCCTCCAACAGTGTTCCAGACTCATTATGCCTGGGGTCCCCGAGGGTCAGGACGCTGTCCAGGTGGATATGCATGTCGAAGAAATTCGGGGCCAGAAGCCTTCCACCCGCCTCAAACTCCTCCTCACCCCTCTCCCCAACCCTCCTAGAAACCTCAACAATCCTCCCACCACGGACACCAACATCCCACAAACCCTCACGACCACGAATCCGAGCACCCCTAACAACCAAATCCATGGCAACCCCACACAAAAACAAAACAATATATCAATTTCCCCAGAAAAATTTTATTAAAACCCAGAAAACCAACACAAACAGAAAGCCCCGGTAGCTCAGACTGGGAGAGCGCCCGGCTGAAGACCGGGATGTCGCAGGTTCAAGTCCTGCCCGGGGCACTTCACAGTTGGTTCCAATCCTCTTCTTTTTCTGCTTCTCTCAAAGAACCTCCGAAACCCCTTAGTAAAAATCACTTTCAACACACTTCGACCACCCGAGAGACTTTCTTAACGACTTCTGACTTAATAGAGGAGTATAATCTGGGAGCTTTCGACGCATATATTATGGCCACCGCTCTCTGAAAGTTAGAGTAATAGTTAGCAAGGAATAGGATTACGGATTAGATGACCGCGCCTTTTCCTGCCATCCCCTCCTTACCCAAATATGATAAAAAGCCGACAAACCTAATCCAGAGAATCCTTGAGGAGAAATGGTTACGGGCCCGGGGGGATTTGAACCCCCGACCTGCGGGTTAAGAGCCCGCCGCTCAACCTGGCTGAGCTACGGGCCCCTGGGTTGTCTTGGGTTGGGTCTGCTTATTAGGTTTTAGGGTTTGTTGTTTGTTGGATGATTGTTGTGGGGGTTGATTTGGCGGGTTCTCTGCGTGGTTGGAGTGGGGTTTGCTGGATGGATGGGGTGTTTAGGTGCGGGGTTGGGAGGGTTAGGCATGATGAGGATATTCTCGGGTTCGTAGAGTGGGTTGATGCGGGTCTCGTGGCCATCGACGCCCCCCTAAGTCTCCCCGCCGGCGGAGAGGGTTTCAGGAGATGTGATAGGGAGGTCGCCGGGATGGGTATACCGCTCCTGCCCTTAACTCTAAGGCCGATGAGGATGCTGGCTGAGAGGGGTGTAAGGCTATCGAGGATACTGCAGTCCAGGGGCGTCAGGGTAATAGAGGTCTATCCAAGCGGAAGCCTGAGGATGCTTGGGCTGCCCAGGAAGGGTGAGGGGCTCCTGAGAGGCCTGAGGAGGATGGGCGTCAGATGCCTTACAGGCCACGAGACCATGGATGAGCTTGACGCAGTTGTATGCGCTCTCACGGGGTGGCTCTATCTGCGTGGCAAGTGCCTTGAGCTTGGAGACCCAGGGGAGGGAGTCCTCATACTCCCAAAGGGTTTTAAGGAATGAGCATGAATGAAATAGTCGGCCATGCCAATCGAGAGGGTGGTAACTGGGATACCGGGGCTTGACGAGATACTCAGGGGAGGGATACCCAAGCGGAACGTCGTCCTACTCTCAGGCGGGCCTGGAACAGGTAAGTCAATCTTTGGCCAGCAGTATCTCTATAATGGTTTGAGGAGGGGTGAGCCCGGCGTCCTCGTCGTCCTCGAGGAGCATCCTGTCCAGGTCAGGGTATCCATGTCGCAGTTCGGCTGGGATGTGAGGGAGTTCGAGGAGGCTGGGAAACTAGCCATAGTCGATGCGTTCACGGCAGGCATAGGTGAGGCCGCCAAGAGGGAGAGATATGTTGTGAGGGCGCCCGACGACTTCCAGCTCCTTATAGATGTCCTAAGGGAGGCGATAAGGGACGTGGGAGCCGAGAGGGCCGTGATAGACTCGGTGACGACTCTCTACATAACGAAGCCAGCCCTGGCCAGGAGCATGGTCCTCCAGCTCAAGAAGATACTCTCGGGAATGGGGTGCACGTCGATACTAATCTCTCAGGTAAGCGTTACCGAGAGGGGGTTCGGGGGGCCGGGAGTAGAGCATGCGGCCGACGGAATCATTAGACTTGACTTGGATGAGGTGAACGGCGAGCTGAAGAGGAGCCTGATTGTCTGGAAGATGAGGGGGACGGCCCACTCCATGAGGAGGCATCCATTCGAGATAACGAATGAGGGGATTATAGTTAAAGCCGATGAGGTAATAAGTGTTGGTAGGGGGTGAAGTCATGTCCGAGGTCTCATTAACACCCGTCGGGAAGGAGCAGATACACAGGCTCGAGTCAGCCCTCCTGATAGGAAGCATACTCCGACCCGACGTCCTAGAAGAGCTACGGAACCCGGCCGAGAGACTCACGTGGGTGGATAGCCTAGCAGTAGCTGCGGCAGCCCTGGCAAGGGAGAAGGCCAGGATGACGGTGCCCCAGATTGCAGAGGAGCTGGGTAGAACCGAGGCCACGATAAGGAACCATCTCCAGGGAAAGACCAAGGCCGGGCAGATAGTAAGGGAGACCTATGAGAGATTCCTGAGGGAGGGAGTCAAGATAGAGCTACCCGAAGCAGTGGCAGAGACAAGAAAAGAAGAACTACAAAAAATAACAGACAGCCTCAAAGAAATCTCCCAAACACTCGACCAAGCAAGAGAAAAACTACAAAACTTGATAGAGAACCTCCAAAAATAACCCCTAAACCTTTTTTCCAGAAACCTAAAGTGGAGCCCCGGGCGGGCTTTGAACCCGCGGCCTGCGGCTTTCCTGCCTTTGTTACAAGGCCGCCGCTCTACCCGGCTGAGCTACCGGGGCTTCTGTTAGCTTGGGTGTTTTGCTTGACTTTAACTTTTATGCGTGGAAAAGGGTTTTAAGAGAGGGTTTAGGGGATTCTTTTGGGTGGGATTCTGCCTATTACTCTTAAGGCTCGGGATGTTATGGATAGGAATGTCTTGTTCATTGAGTCTGACAAGAGTGTAGCCGAGGCAATAGACATGATGGTCAAGAATAATGTTTGGTCTCTTGTCGTGCTGGATAAGGGGGTTCCCGTGGGTGTCTTGACGGAGAGGGACATATTCAGGAGGGTTCTCGGCAAGGGATTGAAGCCCGAGAGCGTTAAGGTTAATGCGGCCATGTCCTCCCCGATTATAACAATCGAGCCCGACGCACCTCTGGGCGAGGCGATGAGGCTCATGGTCGAGAAGGAGGTTAGGAGAATATACGTGGTCGAGGACGGGAAGATAATCGGCAGAATAACGGAGGCCGACCTCTTCCAAAACCTGCTCAACGTCATGCTAGCCCTCCAATCAATAACCTACCAGTTCTAAATTGGTGGAATACACAACAATAAAGCCGGATTGTTGTTTGTTTAGCAAACATTTAAATAAGAACGCGGCTCATTCACCACGAATTGAGGGAGGAGGCATCGGTCTCCGGGGCCAGTCTCCCGACAATAGGCTTCATGGGGTTCCTGAGTATAGCGGATACGGCGTTCATAGCTCCAGTAATATCGGCCTACTCGATTCTTCTCGGAGCCTCACCCTTCCACGCATCATTGATAGCCGCACTCTACTCGATGGTCGCTATACCCTCAAGCATTCTCTCCGGATTTGTGGTCGATAGACTTGGTAGAAGACCATGCCTAACGGCGGGCCTCATTATAGACGCAGTAATCATGTTGGCCTATAGTTTCTCAATCAACTACATAATGCTCGGAGCGGTCAGGGCTTTCCACGCTGTGGCCGATTCGCTGATAGTTCCCTCGATAATAGCGACTATAGGGGATGTATATCATGGGAGGAGGGGGAAGCCCGTGGGGGTATTCTGGACCTTCACGGCAATAGGGATAATAATAGGCTCGGGAACCTCAAGCATCATAGTCAGCAGGATGGGATTCCCCTGGGTCTTCATAACACTAACAACACTAATGTTGATTGGATTCATAATCTCCTTCAAGGCATGGCCCAACATTAAGGGTCGGCGCACACCAAGACAGCTTACAAAACTGGCCAAGAACATTAGGACGATTCTATCCGCAGTTCTCCCCATGTTCTCAATCTATATAGTGATAGGCACGATAGTTGGAAGCCTCTCAACAGCCCTGATAATGTATTATGGGTTTGAGGAGCGTCTGGCGGCATCCCAAGTAGGCTTATACATGGCTCTCTCGGTCAGCGTCTCCATACCATTCTTCTACCTCTCGGCAAAACTGTCGGATACAAGAGGCGCACGAGTAGCCTTGATGATAGGTCTAGTCTCCTCGATAGCCGCCTCCCTCACACTCTCCTCAGGCTTGGACCTGCCTCAGAGGATAATTAGCTCGATACTATTTGGGGCTGCGTTAGGGTTCGTATTCGTCGGCTCCACAATCCTCATCACGGGGCTACCGAGCGATGTAAGGGGTGCGGGGGCAGGCTCCCATCAATCGGTAAGTCTACTAGGAGTCGCCCTGGGAGCACCCCTCTCGGGAGCCCTACTCCAGGCCCACGGCCCCTCCACACCCTTCACAGCAGCAGCAATCCCAGCACTAATAACCCTAACATACCTAGCAGGAAAAACAAAAAAATAACCCTCCACAAACCCAGAGACAGGGGCCGTGGTCTAGCTTGGCTATGATTCGCGGCTTGGGCCCGCGAGGTCCTGGGTTCGAATCCCAGCGGCCCCATCAACAATAATATGCATTTGCATAATTTTTCATTCAGTTTTGGATTAATGTTAAAATCATTATTCTGTGTTTTTCTTGTTGAGGAGAATGTCTGTTAGTAGGCGTGATTTCCTCAAGGTTGTTGGGGTGTCTTCGCTTTCTCTTGCCGCTTTGGGTGGTGTAAGGGTTGGAGAGTGGTTTCCTGTCTCCATGCCCGTCGAGGGTGAGTGGAGATACTCGGCGTGCATAATCTGCGGCCAGGGATGCCCTATCAAGATATGGGTTGTTGATGGGAGGATCCTTCACCACGTAGCTCATAACTTTGACCCAAGGTATGAGGGTTATTTCGCTGCATGTGGGAGGCCTAGGGCTCTTGCGGATGTCTGGAATCACCCCGACAGGATTAGGAAGCCTATGATTAGGGTTGGGGAGAGGGGTTCGGGGGAGTTCAGGGAGGCTGAGTGGGGGGAGGCCCTGGACTACGTGGCGGAGAGGCTGAGAAAGTATCTCGACAGGCCCGAGCAGATCGTCGTCTTCTCTCATCAGGGATGCGAGAAGGGGATAGTCAAGTCCTTCGCCTACCTCCTGGGAACCCCTAACGTCACGAACCACGCCGATACATGCCATACATCCGCCGATGCTGGGAGATGGTTTCTCTTCGGGAAGCATGTAGGGCCTGGAGGCATGTATCATGACTACGAGAGGGCCCAGTTCATAGTGTTTATGGCGAGGAACCCTTATGGAGGCATAGTCTCAACCCCGTGGGCCAAGGCCCTCTCCTCAGGAGTATCCAAGGGCGCTAGGGTGGCCGTCTTCGAGGTTAGGTATAGTGATATCTGCGAGGTTGCGGAGAGATACTTCCTCGTCAGGCCTGGAACAGACTTAGCGGTGTCCCTTGCCATAGCTAGGCTGATAGTTGAGGGGAGGCGTTATGACGCCGAGTATCTGAGGAGATTCACTAATGCGGCCATGTTGCTGGATTCCGAGAGCCTTGAGCCGTTGGCTACGAGGGAGAAGGAGGATGGTAAGCTGGATTACTTGGTGTATGACGAGGCAGGGGGCTTCAGGTGGAGAAGCGAGGCCGCCAACCCGTCTCTTGAATTTGAGGGTGAGTATGAGGGTAGGAAGGTTGCTACAGCCCTCACCATACTGAGGAAGGCCCTCGAACCATATACCCCTGAGTGGGCTGGAGAGATAAGCGGCGTCCATCCAGACGACATAAGATGGGTTGCCGAGAACCTCTACACCTATGCGCCCAGGGCCTTCATAAACGGCGGATACAAGGCGGTCAAGTTCGTTAATGACCCCATGCTTTGGAGGGTTAATGCGCTGGTGAATGTTCTGCTGGGTGCCTGGGGTAGGAGGGGCGGGGTGGCTTGGCCGAGGAAGCTCAAGATACCCTCCCCATTCAAGGCGAAGCCCAGGGAGACGGAGAGCATAATAGGGTATTGGAGGAAGAACGGGTATCCACTCGCATCCACCAAATCCTACTCCATGCTCGCCATCAAGAGCATCCTAGAGGATAAACCCTACCCAATCAAGGCAGCCATAATATCCCTCCAGAACCTGGTATCCCACGCACCGGACTACCAGACAATAATAAAAGCACTAAACAAACTCGAGTTCATAATGGTTCTCGACGTAATGTGGAATGAGACCTGTAAATACGCTGACGTAGTCCTCCCAGTCCCATTCTTCTTCGAGTTCGACAACGCCTCGCTATACGGGGTTTCGAAGGCCCACATAGGCCAGGTCAGCCTGATGACCAAGGCCGTGGACCCGCCTAAAGACGTGGATGCGAGAAGCCCTGCATGGATAATGTATCAGATTGCTAGGAGGCTTTTGCCGGAGAAGGCTGGAGAAGCGGAGATAGTGCTCCGGCCCGAGGAGGTCTGGAGAAAGCAGTGCGAGAAACTTGGGATAGACTACGCTATGCTGAGGAAGTATGGAACCTTGGCGAAATACAGTGAGCCCGATTTTCACCCTCTAACATCGAAGGGGGTTTTGCCGACCATGACAGGTGAGATAGAGCTCATCAACCTCAAGGCCCTGCAACTGTTTAGGGACCATCTGGGTAGGCCGAGCAACCTCAACCCGCTGCCCACGTGGGTTCCCCCACTCTGGATGGTCAAGGAATTGGGCGAGGACGAGTTCATCCCGATAGACTACATGCATAACCTCTCGGCAATCAACACGTGGGCACGTAACACCAAGCTGCTCATCGAGCCTATAAGGTATGAGGGTAAGGACATGGTGTTTATCCATGTTGAGAGGGCTATGAAGCTCGGCATAAGGGATGGAGAGGAGGTGGAGGTATATCACCCTGAGACAGGGAAAACCCTCAGGGTCAAGGTCAGGCTGACCGATAAGATAAGCAGGGAGGTCATAGCGGGGATACATGGACTCACGCCTGGACCCCATGAGGGAGGAAAAGTCAAGTTCACCTACATGCCAAGACACGGGATAAACACCAACTACCTATCACCATTCACGATAATTCCCGGGACAGGCAGCGCAGCGTTATTCGACTTCAGGGTAAGGGTTAGGAGGGTGGGGGCATGAGGCCTGCCATGGTCATAGACCTGAACAGGTGTGTTGGATGCTATGCATGCGTGGTCGGATGCATAGTTGAGAACATAGCACGCAGGAAGCCTGATGGAACATTCATACTGCCTGAGGAGCCTGTAAGATATGCGAGGACGAGGCCCTATCACGTAAGCACAGCCGCGGGTGAGAAGAGGGTGTTCGTCCAGTGCCTCCACTGCGAGAACCCTCCATGCGTGTATGCATGCCCAACAGGAGCCTCCCACGTATCCCCCGAGGGCGTAGTCCTACTCGACTCCAGCAAATGCATCCGATGCGGGCTATGCATCGACGCCTGCCCATACGGGGTTAGGACCAGGCTTATGGAGGGATTCGACGGAGAACTCCAGCATGAGCACGCCCTCAAGGTCGGCATCCCAGATAAATGCACATTCTGTTACCATAGGAAGAAGGGTGATGGGCTCTGGGTCCCGGCATGCGTGGAGGCATGCTCCTTCGGGGCCCGGATATTCGGGGACTTGGACGACCCGGGGGACCCTGTATTCAAGCTTGTTGCAGATGGTCTCGCAGTCCCGCCGAGGGATGAGTTCGGGACCAGGCCTAAGCTCTTCTATGTTCCGAGGAAGGGGGCATATGAGATGGTTAGGTATCCGAGTAGGGGTGGAGACCAGGGCGTCAGCTTCGAGGCGTGGAGCTGGCTGAAGAACCTTGTGGTTAAGCCCTTGGCGGAGGCGGCTATGGCCGCTGCGGTGATACTCGGCGTTATCCACATAATCCGTGAGAGGAGGGGGAAGCATGGGGAGTGAGAGGAGGATTAAGAGGTGGAGCAGGCTTGCCAGGATAACCCACTGGCTACTCCTCATAGGCGTATCCATAGGCTTCGTAACAGGGCTGCCAGTCCTTGATGGAGAGCTATTCGGGTTCCTCTACAACCTGATGGGAGGCGAGGCCGTCAGGGAGGCCCTCCACTACTATGTCACGATAATCCTCCTAGCCCCGGCCATACCCTTGATAGTTGCCAGGGCTGTTCAGGCGAGGGGTGAGGAGTGGTGGTGGCCGAGCTGGGGCGAGATAAGGGACGCATTCACGGTGATGGGTAGGTGGCTGGGGCTAACCAAGAAGTATCCTGTGATAGGGTTCCATCACCCCATCGAGAAGCTATTCCTGCTCTCGGTCCACTTCGGCGTCCTCCTACTCGGCGTCTCGGGAATCCTCATGGTATTCAACCTACTCGGAGTCCAATACAAGGCAGCGCTACTCCTAATCCACGACATAGGCTTCATAATGACCGGCGTGCCTCTCGCCGCACACTTCATGCTCGCCATAAACCCGGTGAACTGGGAGACCCTGAGGGCAATCCTAACCGATGGCATGGTCTCGGAGAGATGGGCTAGGAAGCACCACCCAGGCTGGAGGATAAGGAGGGAGGGTCAGTAAGTCGTAACACTCCTGACATGCGGGAGCCTTAAGAGTTTGTGAAGAGCGTCGCCTGGCAGGGGCCTCTCAAGGACCAGGGTTAGCTTAGGCTCCGGGAATAGCTCAGGGTCCTCAGCCACAGCCTGCCTAACGCTTATCCCATGCTCAGCCGCAGCCTGAGCCGCCGCAGCCAGTATCCCGGGGGCCCTCGGGTCGGCCCTTATCTCCAGGACAGAGTATCCAAGCTCCTTTGCTATGGGTGCGAGGAAGGCTCCAGCCGGCTTGAGTCCTGTGAAGATTTTACGTAGGCTCGGGTCCTGGAGGAGCTGCTCCACGGTCCTCTTCACCACACGTCTGTCCACGCCCGCCGCCCTTGCGAGGGATGTGTCAGGTATCTCGATTGGGCCCACCACTATCCTCCCATCCTCCCTAAGCCCTATCCCATACTCTATCATGAGCCTCACGACCTTGAGCCTGGCCGGGAAGTCCCTCAGCCTCTCCGCAATCTGCCTCCACATGCTCAAGCATAGATGTATGGGGAGCCAGATATTATGCTTCCCCCCACAGTATAATGCTCTTTTCCGTTCATTAAGGTATAAATAGATTCAGCGTCTCTCCTAACCCACCATGAAGCCCGATGGAAGGAAGATTATCCTCCCGGACCAGGAGGTCCCGAAGCAGTGGTATAATATTCTCCCAGACCTTCCCAAGCCGCTTCCGCCGCCCATAGACCCGGAGACCAGGGAGCCCGTGAAGCCCGAGAAGCTTAAGCCCATCTTCGCCAAGGAGCTCCTACGCCAGGAGATGAGCACGGAGAGGTGGATACCCATACCGGAGGAGGTCAGGGAGGTCTACATGACGTGGAGGCCCACGCCCCTCTACAGGGCCAGGAAGCTGGAGGAGGCCCTCAAAACCCCTGCCCGAATCTACTACAAGTATGAGGGGGTCAGCCCACCCGGCTCCCATAAGCCCAACACATCTGTCCCCCAAGCATACTATAACATGAAGGAGGGGGTTGAGGCCCTCACAACCGAGACGGGTGCGGGGCAGTGGGGCTCCGCCCTGGCCTATGCATGTAATATCTTTGGGATTAAGGCGAGGGTCTACATGGTTAGGGTGAGCTATGAGCAGAAGCCGTATAGGAAGATATTGATGGAGAGCTGGGGGGCCGAGGTTCTGGCGAGTCCAAGCGGCCGCACCGAGTTCGGCAGGAAGGTCAGGGAGTCGGACCCCAACCATCCCGGAAGCCTTGGGATAGCTATAAGCGAGGCCTTGGAGGATGCGGTGAAGCATGAGAACGTTAAGTATAGTCTGGGAAGCGTTCTAAACCACGTCCTCCTACATCAGACGGTCCAAGGGCTTGAGGCGAAGGAGCAGCTCGCCCAGCTCGACGAGTATCCGGATGTTGTGGCTGGATGCGTCGGGGGTGGAAGCAGCTTCTCGGGAATCTTCTGGCCCTTCTACTACGATGTGGTGAGCGGGAAGGCTCCCAAGGAGGTTAGGTTCGTGGCCACCGAGCCGACCGCATGCCCAACCCTGACAAAGGGGGTCTACACCTACGACTTCGGGGACACAGCCAAGCTCACACCACTCCTACCCATGTATACGCTGGGCTCTGACTTCGTTCCGCCGCCAATCCACGCAGGAGGGCTCAGATACCATGGGGATGCTCCAACACTCTGCCTACTCGTCAAGCTGGGGAAGGTGGAGGCACACGCATACGACCAGGTCTCGGTCTTCGAGGCCGCAACCCTCTTCGCCAAGACAGAGGGAATCCTCCCGGCTCCCGAGCCATCCCACACGATAAGATTCGTGATAGATGAGGCCCTTAGGGCGAAGGAGAAGGGTGAGGAGAAGGTCATACTCTTCAACCTCTGCGGCCACGGATACTTCGACCTAAAAGCCTACGAGGAATACCTAAACGGAAACCTGCAGCCCTACCATTACCCCGAGGAGCAGATAAAGAAGACCCTCGAGAACCACTTCAGGCAGTATCCATGGGTAAGGGAGCTACCGTATCTCCAAGGCCTATGACCCCGCAACCCCCCTCAATTCTCTGATAAACGTGAGGCGAAAACGCTCATCAAGAAGCTCGAGGAATTTGGCGTAAACCTGAAACCTTGACCAATCGAACTCCCCGTCCTCAACAAACTCCTGAGGATGGGTGACCACGACGGCATACCCGTATTCTCTAACACTTCTAAGAACCTCTATGTAAAGCTCCTCCAAGGTCTTCCTCTCCCATCTACCCTCATCAACCAGATACCTAGAAAACTCCACAGTAGCTGGAACACTCACCAAATCATTGATAAGAGGCCCGGGTTCAGACAACCTAGCATGGGATGATACAGTTGAATATCCAGCCCTCTCGGCTGCCTTCAGAGTATTTTCATCGAACAGATACATCGGCGGGATAAACGTATTAACCCTCGTGCCGAATATTTCTTCCAGCCTATTCTTGGACATTCTAAGCAACTCTATCTGGCCTTCCAGGTCGATGCCCGCTAATGGGTTGGCGTCCCAGCCGTGTGATGCTATCTCCCATACTTCACCCAGCCCCTCATTAATTAGGCCGACAATGTCCCTGTCCTCTCCTATATGGCCTGCGATTATGCCTATGGTTGCGGGTATTTTGAAGGTTAGGTGATGGCTCAGCAGGATTAGCTGGGATTCCTTGAAGGCGTAGTCCTGTATGTCGTCTATCCTTATTGCTATGGGGGCTTTCTCGGAGTCTGATTCACCGTTTGGGATGGGTATTATGCCGAGTGTTAATGTTAGGGTGAGAGCGTTAAGTATTAGGGATGAGGTGATGAGGATGATTATTATCCAGGCCGTCTTTCCCTCCAAACGCATAGATTAGCTTAGCTACTTGGAGACTAATGTATGCTTCTTCACCCTTCCATACCTTCTCGCCCTAGTCCATGTTGCCTTCTTGAATAATAGCACGTCTATCGCAGCCTTAACCACAAAGAAGTCTATGAGATGCTTGTAGCCTACCACGAAGAAGGGGGCGTAGGCAGCCAATCTCAGCTGCTCCTCTCCGGATAGGTCTATCGCCAGGAGGGCGTGGAGAAACTGGAGGGACGTGAATAGGAGGAAGATTATGGCCATGGTTACCCAGTTTCCCATAAGTATCTCGGCTATGAAGGCGGACCACACAGGGAAGGTTAGGAAAGGGATGACGAACTGGCTCAGGAGCACGTATGGATAGGTTAGGGCCCTTAAGGCTCCATAACGCCTGGTCGAGAAGACATCCTTATGCTTCAGTATTGTCTGTATATTCCCCCTATACCATCTAAGCCTCTGGCGGTAAAGATCTCCAAACGTCTCAGGGGCCTCGGTGAAGGCCAAGGCCTTGGAACTCGCCTGGACAACCTTACCGGCCTTAAGACACTTCAAGGTTATGTCAAAATCCTCTGTAACGGTGTCAGGGTCATATTCCCCAACGCTCTTCAAGACCTCTCTTCTAAATGCTCCTATCACGCCGGGGACGACGGGGACTGCTCCGAAGAGGTCCATGGTCCTTCTGTGAAGGTTAATCGAGGCAACGTATTCCAAGGCCTGGCACTTCGTCAGGAGGTTCTTCTTGTTGAGGACGAGGACGTTTCCAGCTACTCCTGCGACATCAGGGTCCCTAAACGGCTTCACTATCTCCTTCAAAGCATCTCTCCCAACCACCGTGTCGGCGTCTATCGTTATAATGATTGGGTTCTTTGCGAAGAGAAGCCCGTAATTTATCGCCGAGTGCTTCCCCCCGTTAGGTTTCCTGAACACTTTCACGCCCTTCTGGGAATATGCGCTGGCTATGGAGTAGGTTAGGTCGGTTGAGCCGTCATCAACCACGATTATCTCCTTGGGGGATGGATAGTCAGCCTCGATAACAGACTCTATCGTGGATGCAATAACCTTCTCCTCATTATAAGCTGGAATTATCACAGTGATTGGAGGATACATGTAGGCCTTCGACCTCTTCTTCTCCTCGACTCCCGCATGATATATTGCGAGCGGTAGCATGAGGAAGTTGAACCAGAATGTTAGGGTGAGGCTCCAAAGTATGAAGACCTGGAAAATACTCCAGGGGCTGAATAACCCCTCTATCAATATGACCCCCGCTATCAGTATTGGAATCACGATTATTATAGTGAAAAGGTTCAGTGGAAGCCTCTCGGAGACCTGCTTTCTGATAAGCAATATCATGGAGAAAAGCGTTAGGAATAGTGAGCTGGAGAAGGCTACGATACTTAAGGTGCCCGGCATTATGTATAGGAGGATAAAAGCCGAGAGGGCTGAGAGGGCGGCAACCAATACCCTTACTAAGAGTTTACGCATCCTATTTCAGCTTGCCAAGGTTCTTGCCGAGGTTAATAGGCTTTTCCCCGTTCCTTATATGCTCGCTGATTTTATCCACGAGGAGGTCGAAGTTCTCGGCCTCAATCAACTCAACCCTTATAGTTGATAAGAGTTTCCTGAATTCTTCGCCAATCTTTGGATATACCGCCAAGGCTTTACGCCCTATAGGCACATCTATGGCTTTTACGTAGAATGCGAGGACCTCCGATTTCCTCTTCGAGGGGTCGTCCATGGGAACTATATCCATAACCAGGTCTGGGCTACTATTCCCGCTTCCAGGATATTTTATGGATAGGGTGAATGTGTGATAGACCCCTGAGGAGCCTTTAACCGATTTATCGAACTCAACTATTATCCCCTCTGATTCAAGGTTCCTGCTGAGTAGGTAGAGTTTCTCCGGAACATCGCCTATGCTTGAAAGAGCTTCCTTATTCACCTTGAATCTATGCAGGTGGAGTATCTTGAGTTTGTCTTTTATGTTCTCTGAGCCGCAGTTTCTGCAGCGATATAGCTCGTTTGCCACAGGGCTTATAGCCCCGCATTTAAGGCACTTAAAGGCCCTCCCAATCCTACGGTAATCAACTCCTATTGCTCTTAGGTGTCTTCCGCATTTTGGGCATCGGAGCCTGTCTTCCCAGAGGAATGCGTTATCGAAGTCTATGTGACCGCATGTCAGATGCTCGATTACCTGTCCTACCAAGAGTTCGGGGGAGCCGCATGAGGAGCATGCTGTCTTCACTTGGAAGCAGGCGTCTCCGCACTCTGGACAAGAGTAGAGAGACCGTTCAACTATTCTCTCCAATACCCCTGATTTCTCAAGGCTCTCGATAACTCTGGCAACACCATCGGTATCAAGCTCCAGCTCGGACTCAACCTCAGGAAACCTGATGGCACCCTTCTCGACAACCGAGTCAATATAAGAGATACCACGCTCCCTAAGAAGCCTTAAA
This sequence comes from Candidatus Benthortus lauensis, assembly GCA_021650775.1. Classification (GTDB taxonomy): domain Archaea; phylum Thermoproteota; class Nitrososphaeria_A; order Caldarchaeales; family Wolframiiraptoraceae; genus Benthortus; species Benthortus lauensis. Next base: position 7,935 of record JAHSRM010000012.1, on the reverse strand, counting down.
AGCCTCCTAGAGTTAGCGTCCAAGAATAACTGTTGCATAATTATTCCAAGTTCTTCAAGCATGCTCTCGTATAAATGGATGGCTATGGAATAGGGTGGGGGATTATACATTTTTTCAAAATCTAGGGTTGTTTTTGCAATTTTTTAGCTCCTTTAGAAGGGGTATCTCCTCGAGTTTCTTCTGGTCCAGCTTGTCCCAGAGGATTCCAGGTGGGCGTGGCGGCCTATCCTGTATCTTTATCTGTTTTGTTGGTGTTGCTATGTAGTCTAGGGTTAGGTCGTAGGGTTCTCTTGGGAGGTTGTCGATTAATTGTAGGTCGTGTATGTTTGTCGCTATGAATACATCCTCATCCACTTTTCCGAGTTCCCTCAGGATTGCGTATTCTATCTCGGCGTATCCCTCACCCTTACCTATTCTTACGCCGTTCCTGGATGCCGCTACCGAGCCAACCACTATCATGTCTATCTTGGGGAGCCTGCTGGGGTGGATGGGTTCTCCTAGCTTGAATGCTCCCTTTATCGTGGAGGCGTGGTGGATGAGGCTCCGGGGTATCTTGGATGGATTTAGGAGTAGGAAGCCCTGCCTTATCCTTGGGGTGGGCATCACCAGAAGCTTCCCATCCTCCAGGCACCTCTGCCTGATAAGCCTCTGCGGTGAATCGGGATTAACCTTGACGACCCTTGCCTCACGGTATTCGTTGAGCATGAGTATCTTCTCAGCCGACCTCTCGGCGCCGACAAAGTTCGGTATCCTGCCGTAGACGGGTCTGGGAAACCTGGCCACACCCCTCTCCTCAAGCATCCTCCAAACCATCTCACGGATGGAAGACTTATCCATACCCGCTCACACGCTTAGGCCGAGTGATTCAAGCAGGCTTTCATAGGACTCGTCGTCCATCCTCTCCTTATATCTTCTCGCATACTCTATTGGAGGACTCTCCACTCCCAGCAGGCCTAGTATCTTTCTTGAGTGGGGGCCGTGGGTGAGGTAGCTGAAGAGGGATGTAACGTTCCTCGGCCTCCTGAGCCTGCTTGCCTTCCCGAAGTCTATTATCCAGACCTTGCCCCCCTGCCCGACTATGATGTGCTTCCTGGCCTCATGGAGCTCACCGTGGTCTATTCCAGCGATGTCGAGCCTCCTCGCCTGGTTGAGGCACTCGACGAGAACCCTTTCCAGGACGTTTCTCTCCGCTACGCCCTTAAGCCACTCATCCATGTCTTCACCCTCAACGTATTCCATCAGTATGATGTTTCTCGTCCACCCATGTATTCTCGGCCCCACCCCATGCCTGTTTGCCTCCAGGGTAATCTCGGCCTCATGCTCCAGGCTGTCTATCCCTGCGTCAGCCCTCCTAATCTTCGCCGCCAGCCTCCGGCATCCCTTATGGACCAGTATGACTATGGCCCTGTATCCTTTGCCGAGCCTCAGGACCCCGCCGCCTGAAACGTATATCGACTCAACCCCCAGCTTCTCCAGTTCTTCCAGTAACCTTCTCCCATAGCCTTCTTCTCCCGTGGGGTATGATAGCTGCTTGAGGAGGGGGGTCTGCTCAATCTCCTTTATTGTGATTGTTTTCATAGATAGTTCGGCCTGTGTTGGAGGAATCTGTGGAGGTGTTTCTGGAAGTCTGGGTCTCTTAGGAGTTTCCTCGGGAGGTTGTTGAGGGATGTTGTTATTCTCGCCTTCTTGACCTTGTCGTGTAGGTCTTTGGCCAGCGACACCCTCCCCATCCTAATCTCGCTTCTCAGGAGCTTCTCAGCCCTGGTCTCCCTCCTCTCCGAGAGGACGTATAGCCTGAAGCCGTCGAGCCATGGCCCCGACACGCCCTTCCTCACCCACTTCAACACGAAGTCGAGTGAGTTGTCCATGTATGCTGGAGGCCCCCTCCTAAGCTCATAGCTGGGCAGCGTGCTTGAGTCGAGCTCCAGGGATATTACGCAGTCCCTTAGGTTGGTCCATGAGTCGCTTCTATACACCTGGAATCCGAGTCTCTCCAAGGCCTTCCTAACCCCCTTCTCGGTCCTCCTAAGCTCTCCCCAGAGAACATCAGGCGGAATCCTCCCGCCAACCCTAAACTCTATGAAGAGTATGTTCCTCTTTCTTATGAGCCTCCGAAGGGTTCCCAGGCTCGTCCTCGGCTCCCTGGCTCTGAAGAACTTTAGGCTGGGCTTCTGGGCGAAGAGCTTTGAAGCTAGGATGAACTCGGCGAGCCTTGTATCCGAGACCGCTGCGGCCACATTCCTCCTCCTATCAACCGGGTCCACAACTATGAGGCTCTGGCCCTGGAAGGCTTCGACCACCTCGTCCCTCGACCCGTAATGCACCTCAAGGTCGATTACTATTGGAGGCCTCCACTTAGACGCCGACATGACCGTCTCATAGAATCCTCCATGGGCGAGGATTAGGAGCTCGGAGAGATATCCGCTGAACCCCCTAACCTTTATCTCGGCTCCATAAGCCTCGCAACTTAGGAGGAATTTCTTGAGAAGCCTGACCTGGTCCCTTAGCTCCCGTGTCATCCTCTCCCTCACATATCTCGTGTGATAGGGTGTTCTGTCGGTGGCGCTAATCCAGTTAGGCGGCTTGACACGATAGCATGCAACTATGTCTATTGTTACGTTGTTTATGGTTCCCTCCACGTATGGGTGCTCGGCATACATTAGCATGGGTTCCCCTCCCATCCTACGTATGGCCTCCATGCCTATCCTAACGACCTCTCTCTCCATAGCCTCACGTGGAACACTGGGGTCGAAGTGGATGAACACGTCGGCCTCCATCCGCTCCCTAATCCAGGTATCCTTCGCCGCCGAACCCTCCAGAGAAACATCAACTATCCCGGGAAGGCCGGATGCCAACTCTGAGACTATCTGGAGGGCTTTCTCGGCTGTGGCCTCGAGTATCTTCCTCTCCCTCGCCGTCGGCCTAACTATTCTGAGCGCCCTATCCAAGATGTCCTGGTGCTTCAAGACTGCCTCTCTGCCTCCACCACGAGTAGGTCGCTGTATATTGGCCCTCTCGGGGTCAGGGTGCTCTTCTTCACCTTAAGCTCCATTACCTCCTGCTCCCCCACCTGTATGTCCTTGAGCTCGTTGATTGTCTGGAGGAGTCTTTGACGGTCCTTCACCCTCTTGACCCGCCCTATGGTGAGGTGGGGTGTGAAGCCCCTCTCATCGTATCTGAACCCATGTCTCCCGAGCTTCCCGAGGAGTTGGTCAAGTATGGTGTCGAATCCTCCCGAGGGGTCCTCCACCCCCAGCCAGATAACATTCACCCTTCCTCCTCCGGGGAAGTATCCCATCCCCTTTACCATGACCTTGAACTCCTTGAACCTGACTTCTCTAACCTCACGTAAAACTGTGTCGAGTCTATGTTGCTCGAGTTCGCCGAGGAACCAGAGGGTTATGTGGAGGTTCTGCGGCTCCACGGCCTTTATAACCGCACCTGACTCCTGGATTCTTCTCTGAAGCTCCTGAACCCTCTCAACTATGAGGGGGTTATCGAAATCAACTGCTATGAACGTTCTGGTGAGCTTGCTCATCGTGGGTTGGGTGGAGGGGTTCCGAATAAACTTAACCCGTCTCCAGTTGTAGTATCTTCTCCGCAACCCTGCCAGCGGTCTCATCCAGCAGGCCCTCAACGTTCTCGACCCACATGGAGCCCCCCCTCCTCCATTCGTGGAATACTCGGTAAAACTCCCTAACATACTCCTGCATTCTCGTGCTACGCTCCAGCTCCTCGTCCAGCCTGCCTCCCCCACCCCTCCTCTCAAGCCTCCTCAACCTAACAGGCTCCTCCACATCCACGATAACATGGAGGTCTGGCTCGAGGAATATCTTGGAACCGAGCTTCTCAACCACCTTCACCAGGCTTAGGAAGTCCTCCGAGGTTACCTCCGCTCCCTGGAGCCTTGCGTATGCCATCCCGTAGGTTATTGAGCAGAGATAGTATCGGTCTATGAAGAAGTATCTGGGCTTCTCCTCCAGTATCTTCTCCCTCATTATCCTCGAGTCTGAGGAGGTGTTGGCCAGGAAGAGGAGCATCCTCGTAAGGGGGTCTGTCCCAGGCTTGTTCCCGAACTCGGCTGCAAACCTACCAGTAGGCGTCTCGCTCGGAGTCTTGTAGTAGGAGACCCTGTATCCCCTGGAGGAGAGTATCTCGCCGACACGCCTCATCAAGGTCGTCTTCCCCGCCCCCTCCATACCCTCCCATACAACAACGACAGCTCCGGCGAACATGCTCCGAGAAAAGGGAGTGATAGAGCCTAATTAATCTGCGGCTACGGTCCTCTCATGCTCATCGGGGAGGACGAGGACCTTAAGGTAGACCGAGTGGCTTACGTGTATACAGAGCTCGTCGGCGGTGAACATGTGGCCGCAGTCCTCGCACCAGTAGAGTTCTCTCCAGGTTTCCTTGGGCTTCTCTCTCGGCTCGAAGAGGATGCAGGCTGGGTCGGATGAGTATCCAGGTTTGCTTGATTCACGACCTCTTGGATGAGTGCATGCCCCCATCCCCCTTATGAGAGGATAGGGGCTCCAATACTTACAGCATGCGCATATCCTCTTCAAGGCCTTACTCCCGCTTCCTCCAGCTTCAGGAGCCTGCTCCAGTTCTCCTCTACCTGACGCTTGAGGGACTCGAGTATATGCTTGTTCTCTGGTTTGAGGAGGTGCTGGAATCTGCGTTGAAGCTTGAGGAACTCCTCGAGGGGCTTGGGCCTGCTCACCCTCACGTTTATCCTGAGCCTCCCGTCCTCGACCTCGTATATCGGGAAGTATCGGGTCTCAACGGCCAGCCTGGCAAGCTGGATGGTCTTGGAGGGCGGATACCTCCATCCGAGGGTGCATGGGGAGAATACGTGGATTAGCGTCGGCCCATCCTTCTCCAAAGCCTTCCTAACCTTGTTCATGTAGTCCAGGGGATGGGAGATGCTTGCGGTCGCCGCATAGGGTATGTTATGCGCCAGGGCTATCTCAACCAGGTTCTTCTTCCTCTCCCGCTTCCCCGGGATAACCCTTCCAGCCGGGCTCGTGGTGGTTGCGGCTCCGGTGGGCGTGGCCCCAGACCTCTGTATCCCGGTGTTCATGTATGCCTCGTTGTCGTAGCAGATGTAGAGGAGCTTATGGCCCCGCTCCAAAGCCCCGGACAAGGCTTGGAGACCTATATCGAATGTCCCTCCATCGCCGGCCAGGGCTATCACGTCATAGGTCTCCCCGCCCCTCTTACGGGCCAGGATACGTGAGGCCTCAACTATGCCGCTGGCCACAGCCGCAGCATTCTCGAACGCCACGTGGACCCAGGGTGTCCCCCAGGCCGAGTAGGGGAACATGGAGGTCGAGACCTCCACGCATCCCGTTGCGTTCACCACCACGGTCGGCCCCCGGGTTGCCTTGAGGGCGAGCTTGACTGCTATGGCTGCTCCGCATCCTGCGCAGAGCCTGTGGCCTGGGGCGAAGAGGTCTTCTCTCGGGATGTCCTTCACGGTCTTGTAGTATCTGGCTTGGAGGCTCATCTCCTCACCCCCCACCAGACCACCTTCTCTGGGAATCCTCCCCTCTCAGCTCCCTCGGCAGCCATCCTGAGAACCTCCTCCGCATCCCTTACCGTGAAGTCTCTTCCTCCAAGGCCGTAGACCACGTTTAGGACAGGTATCTCGACGCCGTTTCTGTAGAGGGTTGAGAGTATGTCGGTGTAGAGGGGGCCTCCGAGTCCCCCGTAGGAGTATGCCCTATCCATCACTACCACGGCCTTCACATCGCCGAGCATTCTGGCCAGAACGTCCTCAGGGAAGGGCCTATACATTGTAAGGGATGCCACGCCCACCCTCAGCCCCTCATCCCTAAGCCTCCTAGCCACGTGCTTCAGGGTCCCGTAAGTCGAGCCCAAGGCCACTACAACAGCATCGGAGCCATCCACGGCGAATGACTTAACCATACTATACCTTCTCCCGCTAACCTCCTCGAAGCTCCGTGAGACCTCGCCCCACACCGATGGAACTTTCTGGAGGGCTTCGTGGAGCTGGAGGCGGAACTCCATGTAGGTGTCGGGTAGGGCCATGGCTCCGTAGGTTGCAGGCCTCGAGGGGTCTATCGCATATGGGTAATCCTTGGGTGGGAGGAACTCCGGGACCTCGTGGTCTGGGAGAACCTCGAGAGGCTCAACGCTATGCGATAGTATGAATCCGTCGAGGTTCACCGAGACGGGTAGGAGGATGCGTCTGTCCTCTCCGAGCCTGAACGCCATCAACGTTAGGTCGTATGCCTCCTGGACGTCCGTGGCGAAGAGGTGAATCCACCCCGTATCACGTGCATTCATTACGTCGCTGTGGTCGCAGTGGATATTCAGGGGAGAGTTTAGGGCACGGTTAGCTATGGCCATGACCATCGGAGCCCTCATCGAGGATGCTGCATGGAGTATCTCGTGCATTAGGGCGAGTCCCTGGCTCGCAGTCGATGTGAAGACTCTTGCACCTGCCAGGGAGGCTCCTACGCAGATTGAGATTGCCGAGTGCTCGCTCTCGGCCTGGATGAAGGATGCGTTCAGCTCTCCATCTGCCACGTATTCGCTCAGCCTCTCGACTATGATTGTCTGAGGTGTTATCGGGTAGGCTGCCACCACGTCCACGTCAGCCTGCTTCACGGCGTATGCCACCGCTTCATCGCCCATCATGGCAGTCTTCCTAACCTGAGCCACCCTCGCCACCCCTCCTCACACCTCCTCCACCATCCTGATAGCCTTGGTGGGGCAGACCTCCGAGCATATCCCGCATCCCTTACAGTAATCGTAATCGATCTTAACCGAGTCGTCCTCAAGTCTCTTGATGCTCATGTCGGGGCAGAAGACCCAGCACAGCAGGCACTTAACACACTTGGCGGGGTCTATGACTGGTTTCTCGGTTCTCCAGACGCCTGTCTTGTAGCTGGGTGAGGTTGGTGAGGGCGAGATTATGGCGGCTGGCGGCAGGTCCTCGTAGCCGAATTCACCCCTAATAATCTTCTCAAGCAAGGGACTCAACCTCCCTGTAAGCCTTCTCGAGAAGCCTTAGATTAATCTCGAGCGCCTCCCCAGAGAACCTGGACCTTAGAGCCGACTTCACCGCCTCCAGGCCGACGAGCCCCGAAGCCCTCGCCAAGGCCGCCAGCATGGGGACATTGTATATCTTCCTACCCACCTCCTCCAAGGATATCCTGTGAGCATTAACCACGTGAACCTTGACATCAAGTTCCCCTGCAATATGGGAGAGCCTCCCAACGTCGCCTGCATAATTCAGGACCAGGCTCCCACCCCTCTTCAACCCCTGGACAAAGCCTTCGGGGTTCCTGGCCATGGTCGGGTCTATCACGACCACTATGTCGGGGTTGTATACACCTGTATGAAGCTCTATGGGTTGGTTGGATATACGGGTGTAGGAGCGGACGGGTGCCCCAGAGCGTTCGGGACCGAACTCGGGGAAGTGCTGGGCATATTTTCCCTCAAGGATTGCGGCCCGTGCGAGGAGGTTGCTCCCTGTTACGACTCCCTGCCCGCCTCTCCCATGCCACCTAACCTCTATCACATAGCTCCACCCTCAACGTAGAATGGGGTTGTCCATCTATTAGGTTTTTTAGCCTATTTGCGTCTGACATTTCAGGTATTCATGGAGTTGAGGAAACCCCCGTGGATAAGGGTGAGGCTACCCTCAGGGGAGGAGTATGCCAGGCTCTCGAGGATACTTAGGAGATATAGGCTCCACACGGTCTGCCAGGAGGCTCTATGCCCCAACGTGGCCGAGTGCTGGGGCTCCGGGACAGCCACGATAATGCTTCTCGGAGACACGTGCACCCGTGTATGCAGGTTCTGTGCGGTCAAGACGGGGAACCCGTTTGGCCGTGTTGATTGGGGTGAGCCTGAGAGGGTTGCCATGGCGGTCGAGGAGATGGGGCTTGACTACGTTGTCCT
>JAHSRM010000038.1 GCA_021650775.1 Candidatus Benthortus lauensis | reverse complement strand
GTAGTCTTGGGGTGTGGGTGGCTCTGGCGGCGGCTCCCGTGGCTCCATCTGCCTTGTCTTGCTTAGCTTTAGGGCTGTGAGGTATGCTGTGGTTATGGCTGCGGCCAGGATGCTCCATGTTATTGGGTCGAGTGGCTCCGCCACTTCCTACACCTCCTCGAGTAGGCCTGTTACTCCTTCCTCGAATTTCGTGAATATGCTGAATAGTGTCTGGGAGGCTGAGGCTGATGCGTAGTAGGCTGCGGCGCTTAGGGTTAGGAGGAGGCCGAGGCTGTGGGTTAGGGTGAACTGGGAGTCTCCCTCCACGAGGTAGATTGCCGTGGCCGAGACTATGGATGAGGCCATGATTACTGTTAGGATGAATCCTGTTAGCTGGGTCTCGGGTATGGGTGTTATTATGGGCATCCAGGGGGAGATGAGGGAGGCGAACCTAGAGAGTATCTTGGCTAGGATGCTGATTAGGGCCGAGATTGCGGCCAGGGTTGCCTGGAGGGGTATGGCTATGCCCTTTAGGGTTCCCGCCACCTGCCTCCTCTTCTTCCTGGACAACAGGTGCTTGAGGCTGTAGTCGTGGATTGCCTTGGCGCATGCGGAGGCCTTGGAGCCGAAGTTTAGGTTGTCGGCCAGGAGCCTGCTCATCCCAAGTATGTGGCTGCTGAGGGACTCGGCCCCGAACCTCTCGAGGGCCCTCTGCTGCGGGAACCCTGCCTCGATTCTCTTGTGAAGCCTCTTGAGGAGCTTGTTGAGGGGGCCGTAGTCGTTCATCATGAGTATCTTGGAGGCTGACTTGAGGGAGCCTGAGACCTGGATTGCGTCTCCAAGCGATTTTATGAAGGTTGGGTAGTGCTCGTCCATCTCCTCGGCCTTCCTGACCCATCTCCTCCCCAGCCTCCCCACGAACATGAGGGGTATGCCCGCAGCTGCGAGCGCTATCGGTATGGGTGTGAGGGCGTCGATTAGGGGGTTCCCTGAGTCGGGTGCCCCGAGGGTTGAGGCGTAGACCGTTATCGAGGCTGCGTGGGACAGCAGGGTGAGGGGCAGGTTTATCCTCTGGAGGGCTGCGAGTGCTTCGGGCTTCCATGGTGCGTCGTGGATTACGGGGTCCCTGGGTATGGCCCGTGCTATCAGGAGGGTTAGGGTGGCCAGTGAGAGGGTTAGGGTGAGGGCCGTGGCCGTCAGGGTTCCCGCCACATCCACCCCATATATCATTGATGTTAGGAGCATCGAGACCGAGAGGAAGGCCATGGAGGTTAGGAGGGCCGAGTATGCCTCGATGTATTTCTTGACCTTCTCGAGGGCTCTCTCGAACTCGGCCTCGCTTGTGGAGAGGAACTTCTCATACTCTATCTTCATGAATCCCTCGAGGTTTATGCCCATGTTGAGTGAGTGGCTTAGGCGTTGGAGGAATTCTCGGACCCTCTTCTCGGGTATGGTTAGCGAGGTTAGGTATGCCGCCCTGTGTAGGGTGTAGTTCCATTTCTTGACGAGGGCCGCCATCTTCCTGAAGGTTTTGGAGAGGTTTTGGAGGGTCTGCTTGGAGTCGGCCATCATCTCTATTACCTGGTTGGGTGATGCCTGGGTGTGGGAGAGGGAGTAGAGGTGTAGTATCATTATTGGGTAGAGCCTTCTTAGGGTGAGCCTCTCCCTCAGCTTCCTGACTATCCCTCCCTCCAAGGCTCCCCTCCCCCCTCCACCTCCCTCAGAAGCTCCTCAACCCCCATGTTGTATGCCCGCTTGACAACCCTCCAGACCTGGAGATACTCGTAGACCTCCCGCTGGACCAGTGCCTCCAGGAGCCTGGCCCTCAGCTCGAGCTCCCTGTAGATTTTCCTGAGCTCCCTTCTCCCTATGCCCCTCATGACTGCTATCTTGTTCTCGAGGAGGTGGCTGCTGCCCTCTCCACGGAACTCGTGTATGTCCTCGCCTGGCTGCCAGCTGAAGAGCTCCACGTAGTCGAATCTTCCCTCAACTGGGTCGTATCCAACTATCTCGTTTATGCTTAGGACTCTTCGCTCTATCTTCCCTGTCCTCGGTATCCTTACGGCGCTCTGGATTACGACTGCGTTGAGTATGTCTATGTAGGTTTTGGGTATCTCGATTGGTGAGCCTGTTAGACGTTGGATGAGCTTCTCGACGCTTCCTGCGTGGAAGGTTGCGAGGACGGGTGCCCCTGTCTGCATGGCCTGGAAGGCCACGTTTGCCTCCCTCCCCCTTATCTCTCCCACGATTATGTAGTTGGGTCTCTGGCGGAGGGCTGCCTTGAGTAGGTCGAAGAGCTCGATTCCCGCTCCTCCCTCCTCGGCCTTCCTGGTAACCTCCCTCACCCAGTTGTCGTGGGGGACTACTATCTCGGGTGTGTCCTCTATGCTGATTATCTTGTAGTGGGGGTTGATGAAGGTGCAGACGGCTCTTAGGAGGGTTGTCTTGCCCGAGGCTGTCTCGCCGCAGAACCATACGCTCATGTTGTTCTCGAGGAGCATCCAGAGGTATGCTGCCATGAGTGGGTTGAGTGAGCCCCACTTGATTAGCTGGGTTATGCTTATGGGCTTGTCGCTGAACTTCCTTATGGTGAAGTTTGTCCCCCTCATGCTCACGTCTGAGCCGAAGACTATGTTTATCCTGGAGCCGTCTGGGAGGGATGCGTCCACTATTGGGTTCCTGAAGGTTACGGGCCTCCCCGTTCTCTCGGAGAGCCTGCGGACGAAGTTGTCCAGCTCCTCCTGGGTCTCGAACCTTATGTTGGATTCGAGGCTTCCGAAGACCTTGTGCTCTACGAAGATTGGGCCTACTCCGTCGCAGCTTATGTCCTCTATGTATTGGTCCCTGATGAAGGGTTCGAGTATCCCGAGCCTGACCTTCTCCATGATTAGCCTGTATTCGAGGGCTTGGTGGAGGTCGCTGCTGAGGATTATTCTCCTAACCGCCCCCCTCCTCCTCTCTATCCTGTATTGCCCCTGGGGCATGGATGGATCTGGTATGGCGACCCGTGAGAGGAGGCTTCTCAGGAGCTTCTCCTGCTCCTCCGTGTCCTTGAACTCCGTGTCCTCGTCTATCATGCCTACGAGGGCCTCCTCAACGGCCTCTATGAGCTCCTCCATTCCTCTGCCGAGCTCGGGTTGGACGACTATGTAGAGGGGCCTCTCCCCAAGCCTCCTCGAGGAGACGTGGATGAAGATTGGGTCGCCGACTGGGTAGAGTATGTTGATGGCCTTGAGGTAGCGGAGCTCCCTGCTCAGCTGCTCCCGATACTCGGGTATGGGCCTACCCCTCCTAGCCAACCCGTCTATGTATCTTGCGAGGTGGGGGTTCCGTGCCATGGCCTCCCTTAAGGCAGCCCTGCCACCCCTCTCCAGAGCCCTGGCCACGGCCATGTCCCTCACCTATGCCCTGGCTTGGCTGAAGGGTAGGACCCTTATCCCGAATGCTGGGTCTACGTCGAAGCTGAGGGTTATGGAGGCCGGCTTGACCGCTCCCTTGAGCTTGGGGACCTGGAGTATCTTGACTATCTTGTCTCCTATCTCCTTGAGCTGGAGGATGAAGTGGACGTCGCAGACGCTTCTCATCCTTATGAGCATGTCTTGCTCGAATGCGTATGGGTGGACGGTTACTATCATGGACTTGCCCTGGTCGTCCACTATGTTCCTGGCCTCGGTGAAGAAGTTGAGTATGTCCTCCTCGTCTGCGTGGGTTACCAGGTAGGTTAGGGAGTCTATCACGTATAGCCCGTAGCGTCTCTTGACCTGCATGGTCCTTAGGATTAGTTCGAGGAACCTGGCCGAGAGCTCCTTGTCCCAGTCGAGGTTCTTTACGTGGAGCTCGAAGACCTGGAGGAGGCCCTTGAGGAAGTATGGCTTGACGTTAAGCGTTATCTCCTCCATGGAGTTCACGAGGCTCCTGGTGCCTGTCTCTGTGGTTATGTAGAGGGTTGGGAGGCCTGCGCAGAGGGCTCCGTAGGTGTATTGCTGGGCTAGGACGCTCTTCCCGCTGTCGTTGGGTCCCTCGATTAGGCATAGGAAGGGGACCCTGAGCTCGCCTATCTTCCTGTCTATCTCCAGGTTGGTGGACCTGATGGCTTTTACCTCGTCCTCCATCCCATCGCCCCCTCTGGGGTTGATGCTATGAGGAGGGCTGCTCCTGTTGCGGGGTATGCTGGGTTGAGCCATACCTCTATGTGGAGGGTCTCGCCTGGGTCCCACATCCCTGAGGTGAAGTCTTGGGAGGATGGGTTGATTATCTCCCCTGAGCCTCCGTGGGTTATGTTGGTGGCCCGCCAGCCCTCGACTCCTCCCCCATCCCTCCTATAGGGTATCCATGTAGCCCTTACGTTGCCCCAGCTCTCGTAGACGATTATTATGTCCATTAGGTTTAGGTCTCTCACGGGTATGGGTTTCAGGGCCTTGTTGATTATCTCGGCCTTGATTGTGGTGTTGTCGGGGAGGATGGTCAGGTTGGCTATCTCCAGCCTCCCTACGCTCTTGGCCGCCTCATCCTGTATCATGAGGTTTATCTCGGCAGCTATGCTTGCACCCGTCCTCACGACGCCTGTAAGGTATCCTATCACGGTTAGGGAGAGGGTTGCGATGAGTGCGAAGACCACGATTCCGCCTAGGCCGGACATCTCCGCAACACCTCCTAGGTGGAGAGCCTTGTGCTGCATCCGGCTCCGTTGAATAGTGAGAGCTTGAGGATGTAGTCGTCTCTGGGTAGGGGTTCGCCTAGCTTGAGCGTTATCTCGAGGGTTTCGCCTGGGTCCCATCTGCCGTCTTGGTCTGCGTCGTTTCTCAGGGTGTAGGTCCATGAGGGAGGGGTGGAGCCGTGGAGTAGGTAGTGTATCCTGTCCCTGCTCGCCAGGATGACCTCGCTCCTCTCTACCAGGACCCCTGGAATATCCTTCAGGCCCGTGTTCTTCACCCAAGCCTTAACCTCTGTGTCCCACTCCCTCCCATGAGCATAGATTACCTTGCATCCATAGCTCATCTCCTCACGGAGCTGCATAACCTGTATCCTCTGGAGGTCCGAGGCCTGGCCCAGGCTGGTGAGGTAGACGCCTGCGAGGGCTGCGGCGGCAATAGAGGCCACGACCGCCAGGGTTATCTCTGATATTATGGAGCCTACGGGCATGCCTCACCCCCTCTCCCCCGTTATCCTGCATCCAGGCTCCCTGAGTCCTAGGAGGAGGGCCATGAAGAGCCTCTCATCGCTTGGGGCCGAGACCATCATGCTGACGACGTAGGAGGCCGCCAGGAGGGACTCGTAGCTCAGGCTGCATCTCTCGGGCAGGTAGACCCCATCAGGCTCGGCGTTCTTCACCAGGAACTCGACAGCATCCATGAGCCTCTCGACGGTCTCTCTTGGGGCGAGCCGGGCCACGAGCCTCGATGACAGGAACTTGAGGGTGTTGTCCCTTCCGAGGAGCCTGAGGAGGATGCAGGCGCATGCAAGGAGGCTTAGGAACCCTTTCTCCCTCACCTGCCCACCCAACTCCTCCACCCGGCATACCTCGGCCCCCCTCTCACCGGCCTCGGCCTCCCCTCCAGCCCTCTCCACCCTCCTCCCCGCATCGGCCGGGTAGGTGCCACCTATCAGGGAGGCCACGTAGTTGAAGGGGTTCTCGAGGTTCGAGATAAGCTCCCTGACATCCATTAGGGTGGACTCCAGGGGCTCCTTGAGCTTCCTGACCTCCTCCTCAAGCTCCTCCAGCCTCTTCTCCAGGACCTCACGTGCCATCCCCGCCACCCCCGACGCTGAGTATAAACTCGTAGTATGGTGCGGCCCTGTTCACCCTGACCTCCACCTCCCTGCCCAGAAGCCTCTCATAGTAGCCCTTGAGGAGGCCTCGGAAGAACTCGGACGCCTGGGCCCCGTCGCCTATGAGGCTCCTGAGAAGGATTCCCGGCTCTATCCTGCAGACCAGCTCCCAGCCGCCTCCGGAGACCGCCCCGAAGACCCCCACATCCCTGGCCAGACCCCAGCCCTTCAGGAAGTCGGTTAAAGCCGAGTTAGCCTCCCTCAAGCCCTCACCCGAGAGGAAACCATAAACCCTATCCCCAAACCGTCTCCCAACCTCAAAAAACCAAGACCAACCCATTACCAAAATCACCATAAAATAAGACTAATCAGAGGCGTAAATAGTTTTCGCAATAGACCGAAAGAAGACAAAACTTATATCTTAGTCTTATCCAAATATTATCGAGGAAGATGAGGCGGAGCATCCTCCGGAGAAGGATGGGCAGGCGGGGGCTGACAGGCCTGGAGACAGCCATAATCCTGATAGCCTTCGTTATAGTGGCCGCCGCCTTCGCCTTCGCTGTGCTGAACCTCGGGTTCGCCTCGACCCAGAAGAGCGGAGAGGTCCTGAAGGCTGGCCTGGAGGAGGCTACGTCGAGCATAGAGCTTGCAGGCTCGGTCATCGCCATGGGAACCAACACGGCCTCGGGGATGAAGGTCGAGAACATTACGCTCTACATCAAGACGGCAGTGGGCAAGAGGCCCGTGGACCTAAGCAGCGACACCCTCGTCGTCTCCTACCTAGACCCATACAAGGTGGTGGACAAGCTAACCCACGGAACCGAGGTCCAAGTAACCGAGATACAGGGAGACGGAGACACCCTAATCGAATACGGCGAGGTCTTCAAGATAGTGATAAACCTAACCCAGATCTACGGAGGCGACCCGGCCAACGTCCAGCTCAAGCCCAACGACACATTCAT
>JAHSRM010000039.1 GCA_021650775.1 Candidatus Benthortus lauensis | reverse complement strand
CCGAGCGTGGAGAAGGTCGTGGTGGTCAGGAGGGTCGGCCTCGAGAACACGCCCATGAAGGAGGGTAGGGACTACTGGTGGCACGAGCTTATGAGGGATGCGGAGCCATACTGCCCACCCGAGCGTGTCAGCGCAACAGACCCCCTCTTCATACTCTACACAAGCGGGACAACGGGGAAGCCGAAGGGGGTGGTCCACAACACGGGCGGATACCTGGTCTGGGTCTGGGCAACCCTCAAGTGGGCCTTCGACCCCAAGCCCGACGACATCTGGTGGTGCACTGCCGACATAGGTTGGATAACGGGCCACAGCTACATAGTCTACGGCCCCCTCATGCACGGGCTGACCCAGATAATGTATGATGGCGCCCCAGACTACCCTGCACCTGACCGATGGTGGGAGATAGTCGAGAAGTATAGGGTTACGGCCTTCTACACCGCTCCAACCGCAATCAGGATGCATATGAGGTTCGGCGAGGAGTGGGCCAGGAAGCATGACCTGAGCAGCCTCAGGGTGCTGGGGACCGTGGGTGAGCCGATTAACCCCGAGGCCTGGAGATGGTATTACAGGGTGATTGGAGGCGAGAGGTGCCCGATAATCGATACATGGTGGCAGACCGAGACAGGGGGCTTCATGATAACGCCTGCCCTCGGGATAGACCTAGTGCCCCTCAAGCCCGGGTCGGCCACCTTCCCGCTCCCAGGAATCCAGGCTGAGGTCGTGGATGAGGACGGTGTGCCTGTCAAGCCCTTCGAGAAGGGTTACCTGGTGATTCTCTCGCCTTGGCCCGGTATGCTGGCGACCCTCTGGAGGGACCCTGAGAGGTTCAAGAAGGTGTATTGGTCGAGGTTCCAGCCCAACGAGAAGCTCGAGTTCAAGGTCAAGCCGCCCGCCGTCTACTACACGGGAGACTATGCCATGAAGGATGAGGACGGATACTTCTGGCTCATGGGCAGGGCTGATGACGTGATCAAGGTGGCGGGCCACAGGATAGGGACCATGGAGCTTGAGAGCGCATTCGTCAGCCATCCGGCGGTGGCCGAGGCCGCTGTGACGAGTAAGCCGGACCCAGTTAAGGGTGAGGCCATAGTCGCCTTCGTTACCTTGAAGTCTGGGGTTGAGGCGAGCGAGGAGCTTAGGAAGGAGCTGAGGGAGTGGATTAGGAAGGTTATCGGCCCGGTCGCCACGCCCGAGGCCATCTACTTCGTCTCTAAGCTCCCGAAGACGAGGAGCGGGAAGATTATGAGGAGGCTTCTGAAGGCCGTGGTCAGCGGTGCGGCCCTAGGGGACATGACGACCCTAGAGGACGAGACCTCGATAGAGGAGGCCAAGAAGGCAGTGGAGATACTGATGAAGGGTATGAAGGAGTAGCCTCCCACCCCTCCTCTTCTTTTACTCCTCCTCGACGAGCCTGACCCTATACTCCGGGTAGAGTTCCTCGAGAATCCACTCGAACTCCTCCCTCATGAGCATGGCTATGGCCTGGGGCGGGTAGACGCCCTTATTGGTTATGATTAGGTCGATGTATTCGGGAGGGGTTATGTCGAAGGCGGGGTTCCTAACCCTTATGTTGGGATACTTCCTGAGGAACTCCTCGTCCACCACCTCTGTGGCAGGCCTCTCCTCAATCTCTATGAGTTCTCCGAGGATGGTTGAGGGGCTGAGCTTGTAGGTCTCTGCCGCCACGTAGAACCTAACCCTGGCCTCGTGGGCGGCCAAGGCTATCATGGAGGTCCCAACCTTGTTCACCACCGCACCGTTCACGGCCACTGCGTCCGCTCCGACCACAACCCTATCCACCTCGTTCATGAAGTAGCGGGCGGCCGAGTCCACTATCAGGTTCACCTTCACGCCCTTCTCGGCAAGCTGCCTGGCCGTGAGCCTCCCCTGGAACCGTGGCCTCGTCTCAGTGGCATAAACCTCCTCCACCTTCCCCTGCTCAGCCGCCTTCAAGATAACCGAGATGGCCGCAGAGCTGTTGCAGTGGGTCATCACAACATCCCCATGCTTAATCCTCCTCGCCCCCAGCTCCCCGATTATGTCGAGGGCCCTGAGCGAGGACTCTATGAAGTCGTTGGCGGCCCTAATGGTCTCCCACCTGGTCTCCTTCAGGCTCCCGGACTCAGCCGCCTTCCTGACCCTGCTTAGGACGTAGTTCACGGCGTTTGGTAGGGAGACTGCTGTGGGCCTGGTGGAGAGGAGGAGGTGGGCGGCCTGGTTAATCTCCTTCATGAAGCCGTCAAGAGTCTTCGCCTCAGACTTCTCGGCCACAATCCTAAGGGCCTCGGCCGCAGTCCTTGCTATCCTGGCCGCCCCACGTATCCTCATGGTCCTTATGTCGTCGGCTATCTTCTCAACCTCTGGGAGCATGCCTTGGCTACCCCGTCAATCTCTTTACTCCCTCGATTATAAGTGGTGCGACGCTGACCCTGCTGACTGCGCTTGCCACAGTGTCGGTTCCAACCACGTCCTCGGCTCCCTCCGAGAGAATCTTCTCCAGGGCACGTCTAACGAGGAGGGGGTGGGTGCATGCGGCGATTATCCTCCTTGCCCCAGCCTTCTTCAGGACCTTGACGGCCTCCACCATGGTTCCACCCGTGCTGATTATGTCGTCGAGGATTATCACGTCCCTTCCCTCAACGTCGAGTTTCTTGGGCTGGATGACAACCTCTGTGGCAGACTTCCTAACCTTCTCCATCACGTCATACTCCGCATCTATGGCCGAGGCCCCCTCACGTGCCCACTGCTCTGCCTCCTCGTCAGGCCCGATAACCACCGGCTCCCTCAGCCCATAGTTCTCCACCACGTATCTCGTTAGGAGGGGGGCGGCTGAGAGGTTCACGACAGGTATCCCGAAGACCTGTGAGGGGTCGCTGAGCCTGTGGAGATGCATGTCTATCGTTACTATGGCCTCGGTTCCACTCCTCTCAATCAGCTTCGCCACCACCTCCATGCTCAGGGCCTCACCCTTATTGAACCGGGCGTCCTGCCTAGCATACGGCACATAGGGGATTACGCCGAGAATCTTCCTGGCTCCCAGGCTCCTGAGGGCATCAACCATCAAGAGATACTCGACTAGGTAGTCGTTGGGCCTCAGGGCCATCGATTGGATTAGCGCCACCGTCTCTCCCTCTACATCTCCCATAACCCTTACGTAGAGTTCTCCGTCGGGGAACTGCTCGACCTTCGACTGTATGAGCCTCCACCCCGACTGCTTCGAGACCTTTATGCCGAGCAGCCCTGAAGCCGAGCCCGAGACAACCACATTCGACATGCCTGGGGACCTGAGTCGAGGGCGGTCAATTAAATCTTTCCCCTTCACCGGGTTCTCCTACCAACCATGAATGCTGCGGCGGCCACGACTATGACCGAGATTATCGAGGCGGTTAGGAGCGGCGTCAGGTCGGGTGCCCTCTCGACAACCTCCCTAACGGTCGAGGTAAAGGTCTTCTCGAGCGTCGTTGTGAGGGTCTGGGTCTCCCTGACCGTGGTGGGCGAGACGATGGTTGAGGTAACGGTCTTCACCTCCGCCTCGGGGAGGCCTATCCGCAGGACTCTAAGCTCCTCTGCCTCGTTTCCAGCGTTGTCCACCGCCTTTATCCTGAGTATAAGCAGGGTTCCCTCGGGCTGGCCTGGGAGGGATGTCTGCCACTTGTGGGTCGGCTTCCCGAGTATCGTGTAGGATGAGGTGAGGACCATGGGCTTCTCGCTCCACGTCTCGCCCCCATCCGTCGAGTATAGGATTACCACGTCGCTTAGGAAGGAGTCGTCGGGCTCGTCGGGGTCCCTTGCGAAGACCACGACCGTTATCTCCTCCATGGGCTTGGGCTCCGTGATTGTGATGTTCTCGATTATGGGTGGGACGTCGTCTCCGAGGACGTGGAGGGTGAATTCACGGGACTTGGCACTGTTGCCAGCTGCGTCTATGGCCTCGAACCAGAACTTCAGCTTGAACTTGTATGGGAACGGCCCGTCTATGCTTCCGTAGAACTGGTAGTTTCTCAGCCCCTTCTCATCGGTTGTCATGGACTTGTTATGGACTATTATGCCCGTCTTCCAGTATAGCCTCACCTCCTTCACACCTGAGCCGAGGACCGTTCTCCCCCCATACCTCACTGTATCGTTTACTACTATGGCCATGCTGTATCTCTCGTAGTGGTATTGGGCCTGGGTGCCGTTCCCCTCGATTAGGAGGCTGCTCCTACCCGGGATGAATGTGCCGACCACGTAGTCTTCGAGGAGTATCTTGGGCGGGGTGTCGTCCGAAATTATCTCGAAGCTTCCCTCGGCCTCCAGGCCTCCAGGCTCCACCCTCACACTGTAATCGACCCTATAACCGCTTGGAAACGCTCCCAAGGGGGCGGTGAACCTGCCCTCACCCGACTTACGTAGCTCCAGGGACCCCTCCTCAACCTTGCCCCCGCCACCATCCCTCACGACATAGTCCGCCACAACCCTCCCAACCGCTCCCTCAACCCTAACGGTCAGGTTCACGGGGACCTCGGAGAAGGCCGCCTGGGTAATCCTGGTGAAGCCGTTCCAGAGGCTCGGGGACTCGGGTCCATGCCAGAGTATCTCGGGCTTCTCTGCGAGTGCGGGGTAGGCTGCCGAGGCCGATAGGAGGAGGATTACGAGGAGGGTGGGGAGGATTTTCATGCCTGGGAAAGAGTGGCATGGTGGAGATAAAAATCTTGTGGATTACTTGACCGCCCCGAGGGCCATGCCCCTTATGATGTATCTCTGGATTAGGAATGCCAGGATTGTGGGCGGGATTATGGCCAGGGTTCCGAAGACGCTTATGGTCCAGTATTCGAGGGCCCTCATGGAGAATCCTGTGGAGATTAGCCATGGGAGGGTTATGGTCTCCGAGTATGCGAGGGCGAGGACGAAGAGGAACTCGTTCCAGGAGAAGATGAAGGTCAGTATCCATGCGACGACTATCCCGGGCAGGGCTATCCTGAGGGAGATTCTGTAGAAGGTCTGGGCTATGGTTAGGCCGTCGAGGTAGGCCGCCTCCTCCACCTCCCTCGGAACCTCCCTGAAGAAGTCCATGAGAATCCAGACGGCGAAGGGCATGTTCACCGCAGCCTCAATCATTATCAGGGCTATGTGGGTGTCGATTAGCTTGAGTATGGAGAAGAACATGAAGATTGGGAGGAGGACCACGGCAGGCGGCATCATCCTCTGGGCGAGGATGAAGGACGCTATGTCCCTGTTCTTCCACCTCCTATACTTGAACCTGGCCAGGGCGTATCCCGCCAGGCTTCCAAGGGCCACGCTGAGGGTTGCGGCCCCACTAGCTATTATTAGCCCGTTTCTTATCGCCTTGAGGGTCTGCTCCGAGAGGGAGCCGAAGAGTATGTCTATCCATGTGTCGAGGACTGGCTGGAAGTCTATGAAGGGCAGGAACTTGAACTCCCTTGTGTCGGCAGGGGTCTTGAAGGCCGTTATGAGCATCCAGTAGACGGGGATTACGGCGAATATCATGAAGAGTGTTATCAGGACGTATGCCCCAAGCCTGTAGAGGTCCAGCCCCCTACGCCTTACAGCCACCTCGCCGCACCCCCCTACAACCCCATATACCTCCTAAGCCTTATCATCATGACCGTTACTATCATCAGGACTATTAGGAAGAATATCCATGCCGCCGCCCCCCCATACCCTATGTCGAACTGCTTGAGGCCCACGAGGTAGATGTATAGCGAGAGGCTCTCGGTCAAGGCTCCTCCCCCAGTCGTTATGTAGATTATGTCGAAGACCTTGAAGGCCTCCACCAGCCTGAGGAAGAGGACTATCAGGATTATGGGTGTCAGGAGGGGGAGGGTCACATACCTGAACCTCTGTATCGGTGAGGCACCGTCCACGAGGGCTGCCTCAAGCGGGTCCCTTGGGAGGGAGACGAGGGCTGCGTAGAGGACTAGGAGGACGAAGGGCGTCCACTGCCACACGTCTATTACCACCATGCCCCAGAAGCTCAGCCTGGGGTCCGAGAGAACGTATAGCCTCGGGATTCCGAAGAGCTTGCTGACCGCTGGGACGAGGCCGTAGTCGGCGTGGTATATTATCCTCCACATGTATCCAACCGCTATGGGTGCCATGATTAGGGGGAGGAGCAGGAAGGTCATGATAAGCCTCTTGCCACGGTTCAGGATGTTGAGGGAGAGGGCGAGGAGAAGCCCCAAGACTATCTCCAACAAAACCGCCGTCACGACGAATCTGAGGGTGAAGCTCAGCCCGTTTATGAACCTAGAGTCCGAGAAGAGCCTGAGATAGTTGGCGGCACCTATGAAGACCGGCTCACCCCCACCCATATACCATCTATGTAGAGAGCTGTAGATGTTGAAGGCCGCAGGGAAGATTAGGAGTGCGAGGAGGTATATTATGGCCGGGGCGAGGAACCCGAACTTGACCTTCGGGTCTTCCCTCCAATCCCTCACTCTTTTCATACCTAAAAATAGGGGAGGGGTGGTTGGGAATTAATCTTTAGGTTGGGAGGCCCAGGTCCTGCCTATACCACTTCAGCTGCTCCTCGACCCCAAGCTCCTCGGTTATCTGCTTCCAGGCCTTGTATAGCTCCTCGGCAGCCTGCTCAGGCGTCCAGACGCCCGTGGCCACGTTGGCCGTCGCCAGGTCGAGTGCATCCCAGTATCTCTCGAACCCAGGTATCCTGATGTCGGTTAGGACGTAGGGCGAGTTGTAGAGCTCGTTGATTACCGCCGAGTAGTTGGCGGCGCTCTCCGGGTCCCATCCCTGCTCAATCCAGTAGTCTGGGATCCTCTCGTAGAGGTGGCTGAACCTGAAGATGTTTACCCCGGTCTCTCCGTGGGCCACTGCCATCTCGGCTGCCTTGTCGGGTGTCGTCATGAAGATTAGGTAGATGAAGACCAGGTCCTTGTAGGGCTTCTCCTCCACGCTCTTCATCACATACCAGACCCATCCACCGAAGTTCAGTATCCCTATCTGATTGTATTCCTCGACCCACTGACCCTTCTCCCTATCCCAGTATCTCGGAGCGCCGGGTATCTTGGCCCACGCCACCTTGCCCTTAACCTTCGAGTCGGGTGCTATGCTTAGCGGGCCGCTGTCGGTCCAGTCAAGCCCTATGGCCAGCTCGCCTGCCATGAACCTTGCCCTGACATCCGAGACGTCGAAGTCTGTTATGCCTGGAGGCCCGCACTCAAGTATCTCCTTGAACTTCTTGAATCCCTCTATCCACCCGGGTGTGTTTACGAGCGGCTCCATGGTCTCTGGGTCGAAGTAGAGGACGCCGGTGTATTTGCTGGGCGGCCCGGGCTTAACCGCATACTGGGCTGCGAAGTCGATTATGGTCCAGGCGCTCTGGGCCCCCCTCTTGGCTGATAGGCCTATGCCGTAGTTTATCTCTCCGTCTCCGTCCCAGTCCCATCCGTTGAAGAAGCATGCCACGTCTATTAGCTCGTCTATGGTCTTGGGAGGTGAGGGCATCTCGTATCCATACTCTTCCTTGAACTTCTGCCTATACTCGGGGTTTGTCCAGATGTCCTTGCGGTAGAAGATTGTGTGGGCGTCTCCGTCGAAGTCGAGGGCATAGTAGCTTCCAGCCCACTTCATAACCTTCTCACGTATCCATGGCAGGTAGTCCTCGAGGAACGGGTAGGTTGTCATGAACTCGTCAAGGTTCATTATCCACCCCTGGGATGCGAGGGTTCCGATGAAGTCGCCTGGCCCCAGGAAGAGGTCGAATCGGTTTGCCCCAGTGATTATGTCGGTTGATATCTTCTCGAACATCTCTCCATACGGGACCTCGACCACCTCGACCTCTATCCCGAGAACCCTCTCGGCATCCTTCTCATAGAACCTGACATACCTGCTCAGGGGGGCCGAGGTCAGGATAGTTATCTTGGGCTTCTCACCCGCCCCAACCGTAACAGTCTCGGTAACAGTCGTCCCAGGCGCAGTAACGGTCTGGGTAACAGTCTTCTCAGCCGCAGTAACCGTAACAGTCTCACCCGCAACAGTAACAGTCTCCTTAACAGTCTGGGTAACCGTCTCGGCGGCTGGAGCCGGACGGGTCCAACCCACGCCCGCTGCGATTAACGCTATGATAAACAGCACTGCTAAGACAGCCTCGAGACGGGTTAGCCCAGAATTCTTACTCATGGCGATTTTTATGTCCGTGAAATTGTATATAAGCGTTCATGGTTAAAGTTGAATTAAATTTTTCGATTGTTTCCACATTATTCTTCGGATGTTAAGCATGTCGGCCGATTTTCGTATCGCCTAAAGGCTATATAATGTTCTTTAGGGGTTCTTGCCGTGAGGCTCGACGTTATTGGTTTGGGTGAGGTCTGTATTGATTGGGTTGCCTTTGTTGAGAGGTTTCCCGAGCCTGATGAGAAGATTTACTCCATTAGGATGGAGAAGTTTCCCGGAGGCGTTATCGCCAATTTCTGTGTGGGTGCTGCGAGGCTTGGGCTGAGGGTCGGGTTCATGGGAGGCGTTGGGAGGGACCCTGAGGGAGAGTTCCTCCTAAAGAACTTCCAGGAGAATGGTGTGGACTACTCGCATACGAAGGTTAGGGGGGATAGGGGCTCGGCGGTGAACATGCTGGTGGTGAACCGTGAGGGCCAGAAGACGGCCGTGATAGACCCAAACCTCTACAACAACGCCCTAGACCCTGATGAACTCGACGAGGAATACATAGCGTCGTCCAGGTGTATCCACACATCCGCCATCAAGCCCAGGACCGCTGAGGAGGCCTTCAGGATTGCTGGGAGGAGGGGTGTGGTAACCTCCGTGGACCTTGAGAAGCAGGTTGTGGAGACGGACCCCGAGACCGTGAGACGCATACTCTCCATGACCAACATACTCATACCCAACAAGATGGGCGCCCGGAGGTTCACGGGCAAGGAGGACCTGGTGGAGGCGGGTAGAACGCTTCTAAGCTATGGACCCGAGGTTGTGGTGATAACGGTGGGCGAGGATGGGGCGATAGTCATAACACGTGAGGCCGTGGAGAGGGTGCCTGCCTACAGGGTCAAGGCCGTGGATGCAACGGGCGCTGGAGACGCATTCGCCGCAGGCTTCATCTACGGATACGTGGTGAGGGGATGGGACCCATACAAGTCGGCCAGGATGGGGAACGCAGTGGCCGCAATCAAGTGCCTCAGCCCAGGAGCCCAGACAGGTCTCCCAACAATAGATAAGGTTAGGGAATTCCTCGGGGAGAGGGGGGAGGACCTGGGGATATGACCGAGATGTTCATGAACTCCCTGAGGGAGATAGCAGGCCACCTCGACAAGGTTGCTGAGGAGGTTGACCTAGACACGGTTGACAAGGTTGTGGAAGAGATTCTAAGGGCACGCAGGGTCTTCAGCTACGGTGCAGGCAGGTCGGGGCTCGTGGCAAGATGCTTCGCCCAACGCCTCATGCACCTGGATGTCGCCTCATACGTGATAGGTGAGACGATTAACCCGAGCTGCGGTAGGGGGGACCTGGTCATAATAGTGAGTGGAAGCGGTGAGACGACCACCTCGGTTGCCCTTGCCTCGAAGGCCAAGGAGCTTGGGGCCAGGCTCGTCGCAGTCACATCCCATCCCGAGAGCAGTCTCGGCAGGTATGCTGACCTGGTTCTAAGGGTTAGGGGGAAGACCAAGAGGCTGGAGGAGGAGAGCTACGCACCCTACACAACCCTCTTCGACATCTCGGCCCTCGCAGTCCTCGACAGCATAGCAGCAGAAGTCATGAAAAGGAAAGGCCTAAACGAACAACACATCCACAAAACCCACGCAACCCTCGAATAAAAGGGGATGCCAGCACCCGGCCCTCGCGGGGGCTCCCGCACCCCACTAATAGCCGGGCGGGAGGGGGCTTAACTTCCGAGTTCGGATGGGTTCGGGTGTCTCCCCCCTCCCTATGACCGGCATCCCCGTGGTGTTTGGGGGTATTGCCTGTTTAAAGACCTTAGGGTAGGGTTTATAAGGGATGAAGATACCTCAGAAACAGTTATGGAAGTCGAGAGGAAGGTCGTGGAGGCCCTGATGAAGGTCGGCCCACGATATACGGAAATCTCACGGGTCACCGGTGCGCCTATCTCGACCGTGAGGTATATTCTTAGGAATAGGTTGCCCAAGCTTGGATTAACCGTCCGGCCTGTGATTGATTATGGTATGCTGGGTCTCCGGGAGTATTACGTCGAGTTGAGGTTCTCTGCTCATCCGCAGCAGGCTGTAGGCCTGCTCGACATACTCGGGGAGTCCATGTATCTAACCTATTACACCCATCTCCTAAAGGAGGGCAAGTTCGTCTGCATCTTCACCATCCCGCCAAACTATGAGTCATCCTTCATAGAGTTCCTCTACAAGCTTGAGGAGCTTGGGATGCTTGAGTCCCATAGGGTTGAGAAGATACTGTATAGGGGTGTCCTCCCATTCAGGGGCGACTGCTTCGACTTCAGGAAAGGAGTCTGGCTCCAAGACTGGGAGCGAAGGGAGGTGAACCCGCCTCAGCTGAGGCTCACCACGAGAAGCCAGGTAATTAGAAACCTGACAAACCTCGACCTAAAGATACTTGCGAAACTCCAGCTAAACGTCTTCCTGAAGATAATAGAGCTGGCGGCACAGCTAGGCGTCAGCAGACAAACCCTGAAGAGACACTACGAGCACATAACCAAAGCCATTAAACTATATGCAGTATTATGGATGCCTGTCCAGAACCCCGAGCTGGTCTCAACCCCACTGATACTAAACATGGACTATGACGCAGAAAAGAGGAGTAAAGTCGTGAAGATACCCTTCACGCACATGGAGATATTAACCGAGAACGGAAGCTACATAGCCATGATGTTCCTCCCATCCCTCGGACTCTACAAAACAATAAGATACATAGGAGAAAACATACCATCAAACTGGCTAGACTTCCCAAACATGAACTATGCTGCACACTTCTCGGTTCATTATAACCTATTCTGGGATAAAGGCGGATGGATAGATGCATTCGAGGTCGGATTGGAAAAAATATTGAAGTTGGTTAAGGTTTCTTCCCAGGCTTAAAGGGGAACCTTTCCAGTCTTCTCGGCTATCCCTGTTCCGAGGGTTAGCGCCAGGGCTGCTAGTGCTGCCTGGATTAGCAGCAGTATCATGGTCTCCTTCGAGACGCCTATCCTCAGGGATAGTTCCTCTACGTTCATACCTTAATCTGGGCTTGGGATGTTATTTAACATTTTTGCAACGAATTCGTCAATTCTTTAAAAAAATGTCAAGCATTTTACAAATCTGTAAAGTCTCGGCGGCCTCTGCCGGGGTGTTGGGTAATGCTTTTAAGAGTGGTGGGGCTGGGTCTTCGTGGGGAGTTCTGGGCTTGGATTGGGTCTTGATGCAGCTTGGCGCTCAGGGTGATATTACCTCTCTTATAGCCACCCTACTCTGGCTCCTCTTCTTCGCCATATTCTTCTTCTATCCCTCATTCTCACAGCGTATCCAGCTCTCCCACATGCTGAGGGACCTCGAACGGAAGCTCGGGAGGCTCAAGCAGATTAGGGATGACGTGAGGTCCAGGACCCTCCAGGTCTTGGGGGGATACTCGGAGAGGAAGGACCTGGACAAGGAGCTTGACAGGCTCGTGAACTCCTTCATGATTCCCCCCGAGTCCATGGACCCCTACGGGGTCGTCTACAAGCTGGAGCACATCGCCGTCACCTGGGAGGACAGCTTCGAGGACATGGTTAGGGAGCTCTGCCCCAAGGCCGACAGGGAGAGGGCCAAGACCCTCACGAACCTCGTGGAGGTTACCCGGGGAGTAGACCTAATCTACCGCATCGTGAGGCACTTCTACCTCATGGGCAAGAAGACCAACAACATCTACCTTGTCCTCCAGCTCCAGATGCTCATGCCCCAGATAATGGAGATAGCCGAGGCCTATAGGCAGGCGAGCTACGCGTTCTCGGAGGGTCAGCCGATAGGGGACGGGGTCGGGGTCCTGGCGGTGGCCAAGCTCGTCAAGGACGCCGAGAAGAAGACCTACGAGATAGCGAAGGACACGGTGGTCCATGAACTCGTGTTCGAGGGTAGGAGGCTCCTGGCGGTTAGGGCGGCTGGCCCGGGTGGAGCCGTTGGGAGGCCTGGGGAGGGCGTGAAGAGGCTTGTGGAGGCCGAGAACGGGAGGGTCGGTGCGATAATCACGGTGGACGCAGGCCTTAAGCTCGAGGGAGAGGAGACGGGGAAGATAGTTGAGGGCATAGGCGTGGCCATAGGCGGAATCGGGATAGACAAATACAAGATAGAGGAGATAGCCAAGGAGAACAGGATACCCCTCTACGCATTCGTCATCTACGAGTCCATAGCCGAGGCCATAACACCCATGAAGGAGTCCATAGCAAAGGCCGCCGACAAGGTCCTGGAGAAGATTAAGGCCATTATACGGGAGAAGGTCAAGGAGGGGGAGACCGTCATAGTCGCAGGCATAGGGAACACCGTCGGAATAGGGATGACCTAACCAAGCATAAATAGGGGCTGAGCCACCCAGAACCCGATGTTCCAGTCCAGGCAGGGCCTCGGCAAGGTCCCAAGGCCCCTGACATTCCTCCTCTGCCTCAACTGTAAGACCGAGAACTCCCGCCCCTTCAAGGACGGCGACTACGTGTTCAAGGAGGTTGAGGAGAAGTGCCCGAAGTGTGGGGAGCAACGCATGGTGATTACGGGGATTTACGTGAGGGAGGAGAGGCAGCAGGCTAGGTGATTACCTCGCATCCATCCTCGGTTACCAGGACCGTGTGCTCGGCCTGGGCCACCGGCTCGCCCCTCCTCTCGACCAGGACAGGGTAGCCGTGTATCCTCCCCCTCCTAACCATCCGCTCATGGGTCTTGGAGAGCCTCTCGTATCCTGGTATCCATCTGGGGCTGTAGGGTAGGCTGTCGAACCTCTCGGCCAGCATCTTGGCCAGCTCCCTCTCCTCTGCCCCAAGCCTCATGGAGAGAATCCTCCCGGCATCGACCCTGAATATCGTGGCCTCCCTCCCCGAGACCACCTCACCCGCACCAACCCGGGTGGTAACGAATGGCTCTATGGCGTAGATGTGGCCGCTCTGGAGCCTGCCGGGCTGGGCGACTGCGACGCTCGGTATCGAGAGGCCTGCGTGGAGGTTGTATCGGGCTATCTCGTGGCCGGTCAGGTTCCTTATCGGCTTGAGCCCCATGCCCTCTATAACCCTCTGAGCCACGTATCCAAGCTCCTGTATCGTGGCCCCATGCCTCACCTTCCTAACCACCTCCCTCAAGGCGGCCTCAGCAGCCTCGGCCAAGGCCCCAAGCCTCGGGTTAAGCACGATGGTCACGGCCGTGTCGGCTATGTATCCGTCCACCGAGACCCCCACATCCACCTTGACCAGAGAGTTTGGGGGGATGACCCTCGGGTCACCTGGCATGGGACTGAAGTGGGCGGCGACCTCGTCCACGCTTATGTTGCATGGGAAGGCGGGCCTCGCACCCTCGTCGAGTATCATGGACTCGAGCCTCTCGGCGACCTCCAGCATGGGGGCCCCGGGCCTAACCACCCTGTATGCCTCCTCCCTAACCCTCCTCGCAATCCTCCCAGCCGTCCTCAGGGACTCAACCCAATCACTCAAACCCGTGGAGGAGTTAAACCGCCTAGAAAATAAACCATGTATGAATCTGTGCGGAGTAGGTTCATATACTTCGGGCCTTGGTTTGGGCTGGCGGGTGCCAAGGGGTGGCCGGGGAAGAGTTCGTGGTTACGCCCTGGAAGGTCGAGGGCGTCGTGGACTATGACAGGCTGATTGAGAGGTTTGGGACCCAGCCCATAAGCGACGAGCTGATGGAGAGGCTTCTGAGGGCGGCGGGCGAGCGCCACCACCTCCTAACCAGGCGGATCTTCTTCTCCCACAGGGACCTGGACAAGGTTCTGGATGACTGGGAGGCTGGGAGAGGCTTCTTCCTCTACACGGGCCGTGGGCCAAGCGGCCCCATGCACATAGGCCACATAATCCCCTTCTACTTCACCAAGTGGCTCCAGGACAGGTTCGGGGTGAATGTGTATATCCAGCTTACGGATGATGAGAAGTTTCTTGAGGAGGAGAGGGGGCTGAGCCTCGAGGAGACCCGTAGATGGGCCTATGAGAACGCCTTGGACATAGCAGCGGTCGGCTTCGACCCCGACAAGACCTTCATCTTCCAGGACACCGAGTATATCGGGAACATCTACCCCCTCGCCCTCAAGGTCGCACGGAAAATCAACTTCAGCTGGGTTAGGGCGGTCTTCGGCTTCAACCACCAGACCAACATAGGCATGACCTTCTACCCCGCAATCCAGATTGTCCCAAGCCTATTCGAGAAGAGGAGGTGCCTCATACCCGCAGCCATAGACCAGGACCCATACTGGAGGATTCAGAGGGATATAGCCGAGTCCCTGGGATACTACAAGACGGCCGCCATACACAGCAAGTTCCTCCCACCCCTAACAGGCCCAACGGGGAAGATGAGTGCGAGTAAACCCGAGTCAGCCATCTACCTGAGCGAGGACCCCAAGAGCGTGAGGAAGAAGATATGGCAGGCATACTCGGGAGGCCAGCCAACCAAGGAGCTTCACAGGAAGCTCGGCGGAAACCCCGACGTGGACGTGGCCTACCAGTGGCTCTACTACTTCTTCGAACCCGACGACAGGAAGGTTGAGCAGCTCAGGGAGGACTACAGGGCCGGGAAGATACTGAGCGGTGAGATGAAGGAGATACTCATAGAGAAGGTTACCAAGTTCCTTGAGGAGCATCAGGCCAGGCGTGAGGAGGCCGAGGAGAAGCTAAGGCTCTACAAGTATGAGGGCAAGCTTGCGAAGGAAATGTGGGGGAAAACTTATGAATAATTTTTGAGGTGAAGGAGGGGTGGCCTACTTATGGAGGTTCCTGAAGTTCCCCGAATCGGTCTCCGACCCAAGATACATGCGTATCCTCATCTATCTCAGGAATAATGGCCCCTGCTCCTCGAGGGAGCTTGCCGAGACGCTTGGGCTGGGCTACGGGTATACGAGGAGGGCTCTCCAGGTCTTGAGGAGGATGGGTGCGGTGGAGGTCTTTCTGAGGCCTAGCCGTGGCCTGGAGGACTTCGGGGAGGATTAGTCTCCCGCCTCCCTCAGGAACCTCTTTGCGAGGGACTCTACCTCCTCCTCGCTCAGCCTCGCTATCTCCTCCAGCCCTCCCCCAACCCTTCCTCCAAGCCACTTGATGAACTCGTGGCCAAGGTAGTATCCTGCGTATTTTATTCCGCCTGCCTCGAGCCATGCTCCATAGAATTCCTCCACGTCTCCCTCCTCGGCCTTCTCTAGGTAGAGCCTCGCAAGAGCGCTCCTCCTCTCCACGCAGCTGGCCAGCCACCCCTCCCCATAAGCCATGTGCCAGCTCTCCTTACCCATTATTACGTGCTCGTATGCTTGGGCCAGCCCCTCGCTGTAGAGCTGGAAGTATGGGTCTCCCTCCCTCTCCTCGAACTCCTCCCACTCACCCCTCAGCTCCATATGCCTTAGATGGCCCAGCTCATGTGCTATGAGGCCCCCGACCCTCTCCTCCGACACCCAGCCAAGCTGAGCCGCCATACCCGTATCGAGTAGGAGTGCAGGCTCGCCGAGTAGGGTGGTGGCCCAGCCGGCCCCGCATCCAGGCCCATAGTAGACCACGGTTACAGGCTCCCTCTCCAGGCCTATCCTCTCAGCCGCCCTCCCCACCACGCCGCCGACCACGTGGAGCATCTGCATCCAAGCCTCGAGTATCCAGTGTATATCCTGGTCAAGCCTCGGGA
The DNA here is from genome assembly GCA_021650775.1 of Candidatus Benthortus lauensis. Lineage (GTDB taxonomy): Archaea > Thermoproteota > Nitrososphaeria_A > Caldarchaeales > Wolframiiraptoraceae > Benthortus > Benthortus lauensis. The sequence continues at coordinate 594 of JAHSRM010000039.1, read as the reverse complement.
GCATCCGGGCGGCCATGGCCTCCCTCAGCCTCTCCAACCCACCCCAGCAGCCGACCAGCTTCTCCAAGACCTCTGGATAATAGGCCATGTAGGAGCCCAGCCAGCCCTCAAGCATCTCCCCGACCCCACGCCCCGAGAAACCACTCCAGAACCCCAGAAACTCCCGGATAGTATTGACCAGCCTCAACCCAGCCGGAAAAACCCCAAACCACCTCAAAAGGTTAAATCCACCAACACACGGTAATACACCGGGCGGCGGCAGGTAGGGCCGGGGAGCTAGCCCTTCCCTGTAACCCGAAATGGGCTACATGCGGGGGCCAGTAACCCGGCGGGGCGCATGAGAGGCAGGGGGCACAGCCACCCACGGATGGATGAAGGCGCGACCACATGGAGCCCCGTAGGAGGCCGCCCCACCCGTAGGGGTGGGCAACGGTCTCCGAGCGCGTCGAACCGCGTTAGGCCCGGGAGGGAGCGGCGCTAAGGCGCGGCGGGGCTGCTGTGTGGAGCCGTGCTGGACTTCCTGTGGGTGGCCTCGGCCTCCTGTCTCCTTGCCACCCGCTGGGGGCTGCCGCCGCCCATATCTTAGATTGTTGG
>JAHSRM010000051.1 GCA_021650775.1 Candidatus Benthortus lauensis | reverse complement strand
GCCCCATCCCCTCAGCTGCACCCGTCAAGTAGTTGAGGGCCGAGACAATCCCAGAGAGGATGACCGTGGCAGCCATCTTCCTCGGGTTAAACCCCTCGCCGCCCGCAGCACTCTTCAGGTATCCTGCCAAGGCGTAGGAGACCCCTCCAAGGAAGATTAATGCGGCCTCAATCACGGCCACGGCATCCATCCGAACCAATTTTTTGCTAAGCCTGGAGAGGCTCTACTATGGTCTCGCCTCCTCTCCTCAGGCCCCACACGGCCAGGGCCAGGGCGTATGCCAGGTCGTCGTAGCCGCCCTTCCTATGCGAGAACCTGTATGTCCCCCTCCAGGTCGCCTCATACTCTATCGAGTTGAGGGAGGTTAGGAGGTCGGTGGAGTCTGGGAGGACTATGAGGCCACGCTCCATCAGGAGCTTCAGGTTCCCGAGAATCCTCCCCCTCTTGGACTCGGTTAGGACCTCGCCCCTCGCAGGAAGCCCCAGGCCCCTAAGGTGCTCGAGTATCGGGCCGCCTATCCCGGTCTCATCGACTATAATCTTCCTGAACCCTAGTCTCTTATGCTCCTCCAGGAGCCTGAGGTCGAACCTGACGTAGCTCCTCTCCCTCTCCCAGATATGCCATGGGGCATGTATCCTTCCACCGCTCTCGCCGACGCCCACCGCAGCCGCATAGCTCTCCCTTCCCCCGGGGTCGTATCCAACCGTTAGGCCCCTCATCATGCGTGGGTCTCCTATGCATCTCCTCAGGAGGCTCATGGGGAAGTAGCTTCCACCATCGTCCACGAACTCGGCCAGATACTCGGCCCTAAACCTCTCCTCGCCTATCATCTCCCTCTGCTCTTCCAAGAATCTCCGAGTTATCCTAGGGTTGAGGCTGCTTGGAACCCTGTGGACGCTCCAGGCCCTCGAGGTGTATGCCCTGTAGAAGAAGTGGCGGCGGTCCCATGGTGTTGAGAGCATCCAGCATGTTCCATCGGTTGCGGAGAGCATGGGTAGGACGGCCCGTGTTATGACCTCCTCGGGGATGAAGGCCGCCTCATCGAGTATCACGAGGTCGGCTGTGTATCCCCTTATCCCGTGGCCCCACCTGCCCGAGGGGAGGGCGAGAATCCTGGAGCCGTTGCTCAACTCAATCCTGGCCCCCGTCCTCCTCCTCACACTACCCTCAACAACACTCGACTCAACCAGCCTAACCACCATGGATAGGAGGTTCCTGCTCTGCCTGTGGGTCGGGGCCACGAGGAGGACGGTGGAGTCCCTGCGGGTCAAGGCGTGGTGGAGGGACTTAACCGCAGCCATCAGGCTCTTCCCAACCTGCCTCCCACCGCAGACCAGAACCCTCTTGGAGCCATCCCTCAGAACCTTGGCCTGATACGGGTAGAGGCTTAGGCCGAGGACATCCTCAGCGAATGCGGCGGCGTCTCCTGCCCAGAGCCTTAGGAGCCTCTCCCTCATCCCTCATCAGCCTCTCGAGGAGGTATCCGAGACCGTATCCAGAGGCGAAGAGGGCCATGCGTTCCGCCTCCTCCATCCTGCCCCAGGCCATCAGAACGAACTCGGAGAGGATTACCGTCATGATGATTAGGGCGACCAGGTCCCTCGTCGAGACCTCGATTAGGAGGCCGGCCCTCTTGACCTTCAGCCTCGTCCTACGTGTCCGCATGCTTCACCACGCCCCCGCTCCTCTTCACCTCGCCGTCCGCATACTTCTCCACGAGCATGGGGGTCTTGTGGGGAGGCCTACCCCTCCTCCCACCCCTCTCCACTCCTATCACAAGGTCTACGGGTATGGCGGCCACATCCGTCCTCCCGTCGCCCCTGAGCCTGAGGAGGAGGTAGCGTTTCCCCGAGACAGGTTCACGCTGTATCCCGAGCAGCTCGCCGCTATGGCTCATGATGGTGGTGAGGAGGTTCTCGGGAACCCTCTCGCCCCTCATCTTCGAGCTCGGTATCCCACGTATCTCGGCTGCGTCGGCCCACTTAACGGTGACCCACCTCCCCCTCAGCTCGCCCAGCATCCTGAGCATCTCCCTCTTCCTCACGCCTCGCCCCTCCCCAGCACGAGAATCTTCCTCGCCAACTCCGAGGACCTTAGGGCAAGCTCCAAGGCGTCGCCGACCAGCTCCTCCGGTATCCCCGCACCCTTAACCGACATGAGGCCACGCTTCTCCGCAGCCTTGGAGAGGAGCTGGGCGAGGTCAAGGCCCTCGTCCTCACCGAAGAGCTTGAGGTAGTCGAGGAGGCTTCGGAGGAGCTTGGCCTGTGCGTTGATTAGGCTGATGTATCCCGGCTTGCCAGGGCTGGAGGACCCGAGTGCCTCGAGCAGCCTCCTATGCTCCCTGATGAGGGCAGAGATAATCTCACGTGCATCCTCCCTGCTCATCGTGGGTGACGGCTCAGCCCATGTATTTTTGGCGGCTTGAATCCCTCCCTAACCCAGTAGAGGTAGACCGCCCCAGTCCTCGGTATGCATCTCCTAATGGTCTCGGCTATCTCCTCGGGTGTCCCGAGCCTCGGCCTCACGCTCCTAAGCCTCGCAGAGCTAACCGCCTCCGCAGCCCTCTCGACAGCCCTCCTAAGCTCCCTCAGCCTCGCCTTATCCATCCTCCTGACAACCTCCACGAGATACCTCTTGCTGGATGCGAGCTCCAGGTCTATCCCGAGGTCCCTGAGGGGCTTGAGAACCCTCTCCCAGACACCCGCCTCCCCCAGCTCAAGCCTCCTCATCCCAGCCCTCTCGAAGAATGGGTTGAACCTCGCCATCACGGCCAGGGCCTCTACTATCGGCGTCCCGGCCATGGGAAGCGTCTCCCTAACAATCCTGACCCCAAGCCCAATCCCACGATACTTTGGGTGGACGACCACCCTCGATATCCTTGTGAAGAGCCTGTTCACGAGCCTCAGCCTCTCCTTCAGGTTTCTCACCTCCCTGAGCCACGGGAAGACCACGTTCCTCGCCCTATGGTTCGGTAGGGGATAGCTATACACGATTACCGCGACAGGCTTACCCTCATGGTAGGCCGCGTAGACTCTTCTCGGCGGAGGCAGGCTCGAGCCGATGTAATGGAACCTTGAGAGGGACTTGTATTCCCTCACCCCCGCGCCCCTAATCTCTATCTCGCTCAGTATACTGCACGGCTTCTCGGCGTGCCTCCTCCTCTCCACCTCGACTTCTTCCCCGAATCCCTTGGAGATGAGTATGCTTGGGTTGAGGTCGTCTACGATGTCCCGCCTCGTGGTGGCCGCTATGAAGGTTACGCCCATCCTCCTCGCAAGCTTCTGGGCCGTGTAGGCTACAACCCTTGCCGCCACGTTGTCGAGGGGTGAGCAGAAGTCGTCTATGATTATGGTCTTTGCACCCGAGTCGAAGGCCTTCGCCAGGAGGTATCGGTGCTTCTGGCCCTCGCTAAGCTCCCTGAACCTCCTCAGGAAGATGAAGGCCTCGTTGAGCCCCACGTGGCTAAGTATCTTGACGGCCTCCTCCACGCTCCCGCCGACACCGTGAACCACCAGCTCCCCAGGGTCCACCGCCACACCACTCTGCCAGACCAGGGGCCTGAAGGCCCTGGACCTCGAGAGCCTGGAGGCAATCATTCTGAGCATGACTGTCTTGCCTGAGCCTGAGTCCCCTACGATGAGGGCCACGTCCCCAGGGTTTATCTCAAGCTCCATCTCGGGGACCACCGTAACCTCCCTCTCCTCATCCACCCCGAGGCCGAAGGCCGAGGCCACAGCAAGAGTCCTAGATGTAATCTTAGAGACCGTGCGGAACCTCCTCCCAACCTTGACCCTCAGTAAGCTTAGCTTGACAACCCTCGGGAGCCTAAGCCTCACGGCTGAGCATCACCGCCCCACGGATTTTTGGAGACAAAAATTCCCTCCCAGCTCCCCGTCCGCCGATGATTGGGAGACTCCTGGACATGGTTAGGAGGAGGGATGTCGGGATACATCCAATCGCATCGCCGGCGAGCGAGTATCCCGAGGTAACCTTCAGGGAGTATGTGGAGGCGTATGAGAGGGACCCGGAGGTTGCGGCGGCGGTGGACTTCCTAACGCATCAGGTTGTCGGCCCCGGGTTCCACACCGAGTCAAGGGACCCTGAGGCGAAGAGGGTGGTGGACGAGTTCAACAGGGCTGTGGGCCTCGACTCCATCCT
>JAHSRM010000001.1 GCA_021650775.1 Candidatus Benthortus lauensis | reverse complement strand
GATTCGGGGACATGATATACAAGGTCTTCAACGAGGTTGGAGGAGTCCTGATACACGGCCTAAAGCTGAAGCCGGGGAAACCCACCGTGATAGGCGTCTCGGATGATGGTAAACTACTGGTAGGCCTGCCCGGGTTCCCGCTCTCAGCCCTAATGGTCTTCAAGACATTGGTGGAACCCCTGATAGAGAGGATGATGGGTCTTAGAGCCAGTAAATCCGTCAGAGCCGTGAAGGCTCGGATGCCCTTCAGGATTGAGGGTGGAAGGGGGAAGAGGCGGCTTCTCCCAGTCCAGCTGGTAGAGTCCTCCAAGGGATTATCCGCATACCCGATAACCATGGACTCCGGGGCGGCCTCGGCCCTAATGCTGGCGGACGGATTCATAGACATACCCGAGCAGACACAATACCTGGATGAGGATGAAGAGGTCGAGGTAAACCTCCTCGGAGAATACAAGGTTCCCAGCCTAACCATCATAGGAAGCCACTGCCCAGGCCTAGACATCCTAACAGAGATAGCGGGCCTACACGACGCAAAGATAGTAAATGTAGGAAGCCTGGGCGGCTGGAGGGCCCTCAAGAGAGGCGAGGCGGACGTGGCCGGAACCCACCTCCTCAACCCGCAGACACACGAATACAATACGCACATGCCCGAGAAGATGGGTCTAGAGGGTCAAGTAGAGATATACAGGGGATACGTTAGGACGATAGGCCTAGTGGTGAGGCCCGGCAACCCGAAGAGGATACGGGGGCTGGAAGACCTACTCAGGGACGACATAGTCTTCGTGAATAGGGTAAAAGGCTCGGGAATCAGAATCTACCTGGACCACGTGTTAGAGGAGATGGGGGTTAAGGAACCTGAGAAAAACATACGGGGATACACCTACGAGGCCAAGACCCATACAGCGGTGGCAGCCGCAGTAGCCCAAGGAAGAGCGGACACAGGAATAGCAATAGGATACGCAGCACACCTCTACAAACTCGACTTCATCCCCCTAACCGAAGAACACTACGACATAGCGGTAAGAAAAGACAGAGCCAACAAGCCCAGCGTAAGAAAACTACTACAAACACTCAAGAGCCAACCCTTCAAAGAAAAACTAAACAAATTACCATACTACAAAACAGATAAAGAAACCGGAGCCAAAATATACTGAATCACTCTCTAACAATGAGAATTCTCTCCGACGGTATCTTGATGAAAGCCTCCCCCGACCCCAGGATTTTATGTCTACCGTAAACATCAACGATTATTTCATGCCCAGCTAAATCAACAATATACCTAGTGTATGGACCCATGAAAATCTTGTCTTTTACTAAAACTTGGAACAGATTGTCTCCCTCCATCATGTTTTCTGAGATAACTATATCCTCAGGGCGGAACGCTAAGATCACTTTATCACCTCTATCATAGTCATGAATTCTTGTTGCTTGGATATGATGATTATTCACTTCGACCATAACTCTATTTTCGTAAACTTCCTTTACAATACCCTTAATGAAGTTTGTTGTGCCTATGAAATCTGCCACGAACACTGTAGCTGGCCTATAATATATATCGACAGGCCTTCCAATCTGCTCGATCATTCCTTGATTCATGATAATAACCTTGTCAGAAAGAGCTAAAGCCTCCTCTTGATCGTGAGTTACATGTAAAACAGTTAGATTTAGATCTCTCTGGATTCTTCTTAACTCTATTCTGACCTTTGCTCTTATTTTTGCATCGAGATTGCTTAGAGGTTCGTCGAGAAGTAGGACCTTCGGCTCTACTACCAACGCTCTAGCCAATGCAACTCTCTGTTGCTGGCCTCCTGAAAGTTGATGAGGATACCTGTTTAACAGGTCCTCTATGTTTAGGATTTTTGACACCTCTTTAGCTCTCTTAATTGCTTCATCTTTAGGAACCTTCCTCACAATAAGTCCATAAAGTATGTTATCTAAGACTGACATATGAGGAAACAGGGCGTAATTCTGGAACATTAACGCTATACCCCTCTTATGAGGAGGAACATTATTCACCAACTTACCATCAATGTAGATCTCTCCCCGGTCAGGCTCATAAAGCCCTGCAATAAGACGTAGTAGCGTGGTTTTCCCGCATCCAGATGGCCCTAAAATGACAACGTATTCGCCGGATGCTATACTAAATGAAACATCTTTTACAGCTTCAACTTTTCCGAAACGTTTCCAGAGATTAACTGTCTTTAAGATTTCTGCCATGAATCCTCACCTACAATAACTCGCCGAATATTTTTATCTTTCTACCGACTGTAAGCTTGATTATTATCAGGGACCCTATCACGATGCCGATGAGAAGTGAGCTTAGGGCAGCTGCTTGACCCCAGTATCCATGTGTTCCAAGCCCTAGTATAAACGGGGCCATCAAACGGGTGTCAGGTGTCTGGAGAAAAATCACAGCACTGACAGTGTTCATTGATTTAATGAAGCTATAAACTAGGCCGGAGGCAAATCCAGCCCCTGCTAAAGGTAAAAGCACACGTCTCAATGACCCCAGAACATTATCACCCAAGGTTATCGAGGTTTCCTCTATAGTCGAATCAACCTGAGTTAAGACAGCTTTCCCTGATTGGAAAGCCAGTGGAAGAAACCGGACAACATTGTTTAGAACTATTATCAGGGCAGACCCTGTAAGAGCGAAGGGATAGCGGGCGAATGCAAGAATATAGGCAATACCTATAAGAGTCCCGGGTATAGCGTTTGTTACAGAAACCAAGACTTCCGTGAACTTGTTTAATAGAATTTTTCTATGAGTGACCAGGTATGCTGCGAAAAATCCTATTGTTGCGCATAATATTGCGGAAAAGATTGCTACCGTAAGTGAGCTTCTTAGGGTGTTTACGGCCGCTAAGCTGATGTCTTCGAAGTGCTTTAGGGTGAATGTATAATCAACTCCCCATGTCCGCGTTATCGCTCCTAATAGAATGGATGCATAAAGTGTTATGATTATTCCTGAAACCAAGGTCATTAGGGCGATTACCGGTATCTTGACATACCTGGAGGGTTCTCTTAACTCAACGGTAGTCTCTCTTCCCGTAACTGTTACGTAGAGTCCTCTTCCCAGTATCTTCCATTGTATAAAGAATAGTATTATTACTGGGGCTAGAAGGACGTATGCTGTTGCGGCTGCTCCCACGTAGTCTCCCCACCCCACTACATGGGTGTATGCTAACGTTGCTAGAACATAGAAGTTTCCTCCAACTAGCAGCGGGTTTCCGAAGTCGCTGAAGACATTCATGGCGACAAGTATTATAGCTGCAAGTAGGCTGGGATATAGCAATCGTAAATTAACGTCAAAGAATGACCTTATGCCCGATGCTCCTAGAACTTTTGCAGCGTATTCGTATGTTGGGTCCAGGGCTTTGACTGCTCCCACGAAGACTAGAAAAGCAATTGGGAAGAATGTCAAAGTCTCAACAATCCAGAGACCTACGGGGCCATATATATCCAACGAGTATCCCAAAGTAAACTCCAGAAACCTTGAGATTACTCCATTCCTACCAAATATCATTATAAACGCTAGTCCTGTTGCAAAAGGTGGGGCGATTAACTGTATTATGACAGTGTAAGTGTATAGTTTCTTGAATGGAATCCTCATCCTTGTAAGAGCATAAGCATAGATTAAACCTAATAGTGTTGCCGAGGGAGTCGATATAGCAGCTATGAGAAACGTATTAATTACCGCATCTTTGTAAAGTCTCTCTGTTAAAAACTTCTCATAATATTCTAGTCCACGAGTTACTGTAGGAATGAACCCTTGTATAAGAGGATAGAACGTGAAGAGAATTACAAAAAAGAAAATTGAAAGGTAAAGGATTAAGACTATGGGGTCCTTTGCCAGGGGATCCTGCCTAGCTAATCGTCTTAACATGGCTGCTCAATCTGATTCATCCAAGGACCACGGACTCCCATTTTGACAGTAGCTGGTCTTTATTCTCTGTTGCCCACTTCCATCGATAGTTCTCCAGGATGTTTATCTCGGTGATAGGTGTTGTTCCTGGAGGAGCGTCCACGTCTTCGCGTGTTGATAATCTGAATGAGAGGTCTGTGTGGAGTTGACCGGCCTTTCTGCCGAGCATCCAGTTAACGAAGATTTTTGCTGCTTCTAGATGCGGCGCATCTTTGAGGACTGATATTCCGCCTATCTCCCAGCCTGTCCCCTCCTTAGGATAGATTAATTTTACCTTGTATCCCGCTGATTTAACTTTCAGTATATCGTGTCCAAATGATATTCCTATCGCGTATTCGCCTGTTCCGGCCAGCCTTCCGGGTGCCGCTCCAGATTTTGTTATTGTTCCCGCGTTACCCCATAGTTTTTTGGCGTAGTCCCATCCTTTGTCCTCGCCATACAGGGATAGTAAGGTTACTAAGACCGTGTAGGCGGTTCCCGAAGCCCTTGGATCCGCTACTACTAGATGCCCTTTATACTCTGGCTTGATTAAGTCTTCCCATCCCTGTGGTTCCGGCAGACCTAGCTCTTCGAGTCGGGGGGTATTAACGGCTATTCCTATGGCTCCTAGGTAGAAGCCGAACCAGTATCCGTCCGGGTCATGGTAAATGGATTTTATCTGCTCGGCGTTCTCCGGCGGGGTATCCCATTTATAGAGTAGGCCCAGTCTTTTTAGTTCTTCATGGAATATCATGGGGCCGCCCAGCACCACGTCGGCTTCAATCTTACCCGCCTCAGCTTCGGCTTTGATCTTTGCTGTAATCTCTCCAGCCGACATCCTGACATACTTGGCCTCTATGCCTGTCTCCTCAGTAAAAGCTCTTAGAAGTCTATCTGTCTCGAACTCATGTATTGCAGCATAAACTATCACGGGGCCTTGGGCAGCGGGTCCAGCGGCTGGGGCGAACATGCCGGAGAGATATAGGAAGGATGCGGCTCCAGCGACGATAATAACCACGGCAATAGCCACTGCCGCCGATTTTGAAATCGCATTTGGCCCACTCTTTCTAATCATTAAACCCCTACTCATACTCCGGCTACACCCCTATAAGCACAAGAAAAAACATGGAATAATAACACATATAAGGCTTTCGAATATTCATAAAAAATTTTCGAAATAGAGAAGGAAGAAGTGTGTAAGTCAGCGTTATGCATAGGTGTTCCAATGGATTATGCTCTGGGCTGCTTTGTTGGATACAGGGTCTGGTATATATGGATAACAACGTTATTTGGAGAATTGTTTTCAATTCATGGTTAACGCTTATATGCGTCTCTTCGATATTTTCAGCCATGGTTAAGGCTGGCGGATATGCCGATAGGATTGCTTGGGTTGATCTCTCTTCGAGGCGTGTTGATTATCAGGAGGTTGATGAGGATGAGGCATACAAGTTTATTGGTGGACGGGGTCTGGGCGGCAGGATAATGCTGAAGCATAACGTGGGGAAGGACCCCCTCTCGCCTGAGAACATCCTAGCCATCCTCAATGGGCCTCTCACGGGAACCAATGTTCCCTTGAACGGTAGGATAGTCGCTGTCTCCAGGTCTCCTCTCACGGGTGCTTGGGGTGAGGCGCATGCGGGTGGATGGGCTGGGGCTGCGATGAAGTGGGCCGGGTTCGATGCGGTCGTCCTCACGGGTGCGAGTGATAAGCCTGTCTACCTGGTCCTCAAGGATGGTGAGGTGAAGATAGAGGATGCGAATGGGCTGTGGGGTAAGACCACCGAGGAGGCATACCACGCCCTGCTCCAGAAGTATGGCGAGGAGATGAGGTTCTATGGGATTGGCCCTGCCGGAGAGAACCTGGTCAGGTTCGCCAACATAATGCACTATGGTAAGGGTGCCGAGGGCAGGGCCTCAGGGAGGACGGGGATGGGGGCGGTGATGGGCTCCAAGAAGGTCAAGGGCCTGGTCATACTCGGGGACGAGAAGAATATGCCTAAGCCGGCCAAGCCCGAGGAGTTCGAGAAGGCGAGGAAGGAGGCTCTCAGGAAGCTTATCGAGAGCAACATCACTGGGCCTAGGAAGGGAGGGTTATCCGTCTATGGGACAGACGTCCTGATGCTTCCAGTAAACGAGATAGCCGCCCTGCCGACCAGGAACGCCAAGCAGACGCAGTTCGAGTATGCCGAGTATATCTCGGGAGAGAACCTAAGGGGGACGATACTAATCAATACTCCTACCTGCCATGCCTGCCCAGTCGCATGTAAGAGAGAGGTCGAGGTCAAGGATGGTAAATGGAAGCATAGGAGCGAGGGACCCGAGTATGAGTCCATATGGGCGCTCGGAGCAATGATAGGCGTGGGGCACGTTGAGTCAGCATCCTACCTGAACTATCTCGCCAACATCTATGGAGTCGATACGATAGAGCTTGGGAACGTCTTGGCGGTTGCGGCAGAGGCCACCGAGAGGGGCTTGCTGAAGGATGGCGTGAGGTGGGGTGATGCAGACAGGTTTGCCGAGCTAATCAGGATGCTGGCCTACAGGGAGGGCGAGCTGGGGAACATTCTCGCAGAGGGCTGTGCGAGGGCTGCAGCCAAGCTCGGAGACCCGGACATGGCCATGGCTATCAAGGGTCAGGGTATCCCTGCCTATGACCCGAGGGGGCTTAAGGGGTTCGCCCTAACCTATGCGACATCCAATAGAGGTGGATGCCATCTAAGGGCCTACACGCCTGCCTCCGAGCTATTCGGGATACCATACAAGACCGACCCGCTCAAGTATGAGGGGAAGGTGGACCTGGTAATCCTGCTGGAGAGGCTCTTCGCCTTCACCGACAGCCTAGACATGTGTAAGTTCAGCACCTTTGCCCTCGGCCCAGAGGACTACGCAGCCATGCTCTCGGCATACACGGGATGGGACTACTCTGTCGATGACGTTATGAATATTGGGGAGAGGATATGGGTTCAGGAACGCTACTTCAACCAGCTCCACGGATTCAGCAGGAAGGACGACACGCTGCCCAAGAGGTTCTTCAAGGAGCCCTCGCCAAGCGGTCCATCCAAGGGCGAGGTGGTAGATGAGAAGATTTTCCAGAAGATGCTCGACGAATACTATCAGAAGCATGGATACAATATGGATGGAACCGTCCCCGAGGAGAGGCTGAGAGAGCTGGCGATAATCTAGCCCCCGAATTTTTCCTTCTTTTTCTCAAGGACTGTTTATCCGCCCGCTATAGGCGGGATTATCGCTACCGTGTCTCCTTCCTTCAGGGTTGTTGAGAGGCCTTTCAGGAAGTCTATGTCCCTTCCATTCACGAGGATTCTTACACCCGGGGCCAGGGAGTTCTTCCGGGGGTCGTAGACCAGCTCGTTGAATCTCTCCCCAAGCTCCTTTGAGAGCCTCCTGAGAAGCTCCTCAACGGTTATCTCCTCCCTAACCTCTATTTTCGCCACACCGTTCATCCCTATTACGTCCCTGACCGTGGCGAAGGCCTTGACCGTGATGGGCATTACTTCGCTTCACCAGCCCGGGGGATTCCGCAGATATCGCATATGTCGGGGTCTACCTCCGGCTCGGCCTTCTTATGGACGTTGCATAGGACCCCCTTCTCCCTGATGTCCAGGAGGGCCTCGTTCATCCTCTTCAGGACCTCCTTCTTGTCGGCTTTGGCCAAGATGAGCTTGACTATCGCATCCACGTGCCTCATGACCTCCTCCTCGTCCTCCCATCCAAGGCTGACCCCACGGGTCCCCCTAAGATAGTTGCTGACCGCCGCCTGCGTCAGCCCCATGGCCTTCGCCGCAGCCTCCTGAGTAAATCCATGCTCCCTAACAAGCTTCCTAACTATGAGTGCCCTTAGAGCTGGAATCGCATACCGGGCCTCTATCTCGGATGGGAGATGCATTCCTTAGCCCCTCTCCCCCGGAATCATACTTATTACACGGTTATATTTAGGTGAGACGCATCCACACAGCCTTTTAAAAGACCGCTGGCCAAAAGAGGACTAGACCTTCTCCCAAGGTATACCCAACTGGTTGAGGGTCTCCACAAGCCTGTGCTTAGGCTCGGATGGAACACCCTTCCAGTCTATTAGGGCCTTCCTCGGCCTCTCCACGGTCTTCTCGAAGGCCTGCCTAACCATCTTGGGGTCCACAGGCATAGCGTATTTCGGGCAGATGTGGCCGACTGCGTAATCGCCTCTCAGGGCAAGCCTCGTGAACGTGGGTGCATAATGGGTTCCGCCGAAGCCCACTACAGCCTCAGGGGTCTCCACCCCTCCCTCAGCCGCCGCCAGACACGCAGCCGCCACCGCCTCTACGGCCTTCTCGTCGGGCTTCTCACCTGGCCTTCCTCCAGCCTCGACGTATATGAGGGGTGCATCTGTTCTCGGCCCGTGGTGGGTCGCCTCCATCCCCACTCTCCAGTCTTTTAGGCCGAGTCTGTCCGCCTCCTCCTTGAGGGCGTGTAGGGCTGTGTAGAGTGCCTTGGCGCTTGTGGCTGAGAGGGTGTGGGGTCTTCCCCCATACTCGGCCTCCTCTCCCCAGTTTCCCGTTGGGTGGGTTAGGAGGGCCTTGACGCCTGCCTCAGACCTATGGACCGATGCGACCACCACGAGCTCCGCTCCCAGCCCCTCGCCAACGCTGTCGGCCTCCAAGTGGCTTCTATCGATTATGTAGAGTAGGATGCCCTCCCTCATGTATAGGCCCTCGCCCTCCTCCCTGAACCCGAAGGACTCGATGAGCCTCCTCCCCACAGCCATGGAGACCTCATCCCTCCTCGAGACAAGTATCATCCTAACCATAGCAGCTCCATGAAGACGCCTAACAACCATAAAAAGAAGCTTACCCATCACTCGATTACCAGTAGCTCGGGCGGTGAGGTGGGTCTAAGGGGGAGCATCTGGCCCAGCCCACGTGAGACATAGAGCACCCTGTTGTCTCCGAGCCTGTAGAGTCCCCGGGTATACCTGGAGTTGCTCAAGACCGTCACCCCCCACAGGACTACTCCTCCATGTGTGTGGCCTGCCAGCATGAAGCCCCTCTCAAGGACCGAGGCAGCATTAGGGTCATGGGCAACAATAAGGTCCGCCCCAACCCGGAGCCCATATCGTCTATCATCCCTCCAATCAACCCCGAAAACCCTGCCAACACCGGTCTCCACATACTTGTCCCTGAGGATAATGAAGCCCAGATCCTTTAGCATCCTAGATAGCTCCGGAGCCCACCCGCTCCAGTAGTCATGGTTTCCTAGGACCGCTATCCGCTGCCTCGCCTCTATAAGGGATAGATACTTCTTGAGGGGTTTGAGGGAGCTTGTGAGCCTGTCCACGAAGTCTCCTCCGTGGATAAGTATGTCGGGCTGCTCCCCCGCCAGGTAATCGACCACCCTCTCCTCCAAGACCCCGAACTCATGCGTATGGGTATCCACCATGAAAGCTATCTTGGAACCTAGGCCAAGCCTCAGCCTCGAGACCTCAAGGTTGAAGGTCTCGGTAAATGAGTATCCTACACCTGCCGACGCCAACGATAGTGGGAGGACCGTGAGGAGGGCTCGCCGGGAAAGCCTCAACCCGCAACACCCAAATAACAACCCCGTAAATAATCTTTACCCCAGATGAAGTTTCAGCACCTCAGGAAACCCATGCTAGCGAAACCCGCCGCAATAGAACTTCTCGAGGGGATGAGGAGGAGGGAGAAGTGGGTCGAGGTGTCGCTGGACTTGGGGAGAACTCTGGAGAGGGTGGAGCTAACCCCCGAGGGCCCGGTGATAAGGGGCACGGTAATCCCTTGGGATGCGGTGGAGGAGATAGCGGGGGGAGACGAGAGAAACATATACTTCATCGACGAGGGCACGGTCCTCCAAGCATCAATAGCCGGCGAACACTTCTACAAACTCGTAATGACCAAGTGGGGGCATGCTCCCACCCTAGAGATAAACGGAATACACATGCATAGAGTAGTCGATATGTATCCCGAGGAGGACGCCCGCCTCAAGGTCAGGTTGCTCGGAGACATAAGGTGTAGGAGCATACTGGATATCTGCACGGGCCTGGGTTATACCGCTATAGCTGAGCTTAGGGCAGGGGCCTGCAGGGTCGTGAGCATAGAGCTGGATGAGAACGTGCTATACCTCGCCTCCCTCAATCCATGGTCAAGAGAACTCGAAGACAGCAGGGTTGAGGTAATCCATGGAGATGCATACGAGGTCATCGAAGACTTCAGGGAAGAGTTCCACGCAGTCGTCCACGACCCCCCAAGACTCCAGCTAGCAGGACACCTATACAGCGAGGAATTCTACCACAAGATAGCTAAAGCCCTCAAACCCGGGGGCAGGATAGTCCACTACGTAGGACAGCCAGGAATAAAGAAGGGATTAAAGATATGGAAGGGAGTAATGGAGAGAATGAGGTCCGCAGGATTCACGGCAAGATACGACAAAAAGACACAATGCGTCTACGGTGAGAAGATAAGGTAGGATTAGAAACGCATAAATCTAAGATTTCGGGATGAATCTCGAAAAAACCTATTTATACATCTTGAAGGCTTTGGAAGGTATGTCTGGTGAGGAAAAAAAGGTTAGTAGGCGTGCATTCATCGGAACGGCTGCTGGAACCATAGGAGGCTTAGCAGTAGGCTCAGCAATAGGATGGTCCCTCAAGCCATCAGGCGCAGCCCAAACCGTGACAAAGACCGTTACGGGAGCCCCTGTAACCACGACGGTTACCAAGACTGTGACTGAGGCCGCTGCACCCGAGCCTGTCACCATCACGTTGAACTGGTTCCCCGGGCCTGAGAGCGACGCCGTCGCCCCCATAGTGGATTGGTGGAACAAGTATATGGCTCCCAAGACGGGTGTGAAGGTTGAGCTGGTCCTCTTCGGAAGGGCTGAGCACTTCGAGAAGATAGCCACGCTGCTGCTCTCGAAGTCTCCCGAGCCAGACATAGTGTTCATGTCATACACCGTTGGAAGAGTCTATGAGCATTTGGAGCCCCTCGACGAGTGGTTCAACAACCCAGAGGTCTTCCCCTACTCGCTCGACCACTACGTTAAGGCAGCCCTCGACGCATTCAGGGTGAATGGAAAACTCTACGGTATACCGACTGACATGAATACGAGCCTCCTAATCTATAGGAAGGACCTGATGCCCGAGCCTCCCAAGACCTTGGATGAGATGGTGGAGATGGCCAGGCAGTTCACCAAGAAGTATAACCCCGACTCGCCCACCGAGTATGGATTCGCAATCCAAGGCAAGAACATATGGTTCAACTCCTACTTCTGGATAAACCTCTACGTCTCTCAGGGAGGGGTTCCACCCGAGCCTGGAAGAGAGATAGAGTTCGCAGAGAGCCTCGACAGCCCAACGGCGATAAAGGTCCTCCAAGTCTACGTGGACATGATGAATGAAGGCCTCTCACCCCCAGACTCAGTAAACTACGAGTATGCGGAGACCAACGCCGCCCTAGCATCCGGGAAGGTCGCCATGGCCCTACAGTGGAACGCAGCGCTGGGAGAGCTTAGGGACCCCGAGAAGGCCCCGCTTGTCTACGACAAGATAGGGGCAGCACCCACCCCAGGAAAATACGTGGATGGAAAGCTGCTTAGAAGGAGCGAGGTGCACGTCCATGGGCCGGGAATAAACAAGTATTCGAAGAAGAAGGAGGCGGCGTTCAAGTTCTTCTCATTCCTAACGACCTTCAGGTTCCAGATGGATTACCTGAAGAACGGCGGGTTCACGGGAAGCCTATCGATACTCTATAACCCCAAGGCCCATGAGATAAGGACCGAGATACCCGAGCTGGCGGACATCTACAGGGATGGATACGCCATGACAACCCACGCAGACCTAATCCCGATGCATGAAATCCTGACGAGGAATATTAACTCGGCGCTGGTTGGAACAAAGACCCCTGAAGAGGCGCTCAAAGATGCCAAGCAGGAGATCCTCGAACTCTTCAAGAAGGGCTAACCCCCCTAAATTATCTTTCCCTCTAAGCGATAGAGCAATCCCGAAACTCCTGGTAATCCCAGCCCTAGCCATACTCTTAGGCGTAACCATCTACCCCCTACTTTTTGCATATTATATGAGTGTCCACGACATGACAATAGTGAATTTCTGGAACCCGAGATTCATAGAGCTGAGAAACTATATTGAGATAATCTCTAGGTCCGATTTCTGGTATTCTATTAGGTTCAGCATCTTCTTCATGATTATCGTCACTGTTATCGAGTTTGCCGTGGGTCTCGGGATGGCGGTCCTGCTCGATAGGCCCATGAGGGGTAAGAGGGCCATCATATCCATGATACTTATCCCCATGGGCATAGCCCCCGCCCTCTTCGGCATAATGATGAAGCTCATGCTCAACGAGTTCGTCGGAATAGTTCCCTATCTGCTAAAGCAGCTAGGAATAACATACAACTTCTTCAGGGACTTCACGTCATCGCTCATAACACTAATCTGGGTTGATGTTATTCAGTGGACGCCCTTCATCTTCATAATAATCTACGCCTCCCTTCAAGCCCTTCCAAGGGACCCGATAGAGGCGGCGATAGTCGACGGGGCCTCAAGATGGCAGGTATTCAGATACGTAACCTTCCCCATGCTTAGGCGGACAATACTCATAGTAATAATATTCAGGATAATGGACGCCCTGAAGACATTCGACACTATATACGTCATGACGGGCGGGGGGCCCGGAATCTCCACCACTACTCTCAGCGTCTATATCTTCAAGCTCGCCCTAATTCTCGGAGACTACGGCTTGGCCGCTGCTGCGACAATCATATTCCTTTATCTCGCCATGGTCGTTGTATCTTTTGCGTTACGGTTCCTGCGCAGGGAGGAGGTGATATGAGGTGGAGTTCATGAAACGTGTGGCAATAGTGGTATCCATCATGATTATACTCATCTTCTTTTTCGGCCCAATAGTCTTCGTTATCTGGACATCCTTCAGGGATTACGGGGCGATACTTGCAGGCATGTTCTTCGGATTCCATTACAGCTTAGACAACTACATGAACGTCTTCTTTAACCCTGGCTACCATTTCACCCTAGGGCTGATAAATAGCCTGATAGTCTCCCTGGCTACCACGCTGATAGTTATTGCCGTTAGTTTCCCGACTGCATACTCGTTGGCGAGGTTCAGGACAGGTGGCGGGACACTCAGCTCATACATACTCTCGATAAGGTTTCTGCCACCTATAATCTTCGCCGTCCCCCTCTTCGTCCTACTCAACATGGCGAACCTGAACGACACGATACTCGGGCTAACGATAGTCTACCTGGCTTTCAACATCCCGCTTGCGGTATTTGTTCTAAGGAGCTTCATAATGGAGATTCCCGTGGATATAGAGGAGGCGGCGATAGTCGATGGATGCAGCAGGCTCCAGGTTATGAGGCATATTACCCTCCCCTTGACGAAGGCCGGGATAGCTGCGGCCGGGATACTAACCTTCATAATGGTATGGGCGGAGTATCTATTCGCCCTACTGCTCACGCTTAAAGACGCCGTGACGATAAATGTCGTGGCCTCCCAGTTCGTTACCCAGCACTCCATAAGATATGGGGAGATAGCGGCCGCCGTTACGGTGGGCATGCTTCCGACGGTGGTCTTCCTCCTCCTGATACAAAACTACCTGGTCAAGGGCCTAACCCTTGGAGCCGTCAGGGGCTAGTAGGTTTTTATCCTAAGCCAACGCCGCATAATCCATGGCATGGAGTCCATCATCGTCTAGGTGGCTTCCGAGCCTCCCGAGAGAGGTGGTGGAGAGTATTCAGAGGAAACGGGTGGGAGTGGACCCCCCGCTAAACCCCCATCCAGAGTTCAAGGTTAGGGTTTGGGACGACGCATCAGTATTCTACGCAGAGTTCGCCGCAGACATGACTAGGAGGGCCCTTGAAGCATACCTGGAGCGGAGGGATGTCTGGATAATAGCTCCCACGGGGCCGGTGACCCAGTGGAG